>JAZDEU010000044.1:0-4006 GCA_043808545.1 bacterium
TGTTGTTAATCTGCGGAATAGGTATGGCTTATTGAAAATTTTTGACAATGTTTGCTTGCTCATAGTTATTTGTTTTTGTTAATTGTTAATGTACTTATATTTTAGCAGAAATTATATAATTATGCACGCAAGTCTATTGAAGCATATAATTTTTTTATATCTCACACAAATTTTTATAGAGCGTATATACAAAAATTAGAGCAAAGGGGATTAAAAATATGAAAGGCAATGCCGAGATTAAGTATGCAATATAATAGCTGAAAGGGAAGGATGGAATCATATTCGCAATGTAGGCAAAAATTCTATTGATAATCGCAAAGGCTAGTAATAAAGCCACAAATCTAATAGCGGCTTCTTGCCAATAAATTCCGATTATGGTTCTGCTTCTTTTTAATACTTGCATCCCTTTTAGATTTTCAACTATAAGAATTATAAATGAAAATAGCAGTTTTGTTATTACATATACGAGTAAAATCAGTATTGCTAAGAATATGAGGGTTAATAATGTAATAACTAATGCTTTAGATGAAACATTTTTTATTAAAAAATCAGATATTGAATTAGAGAAAGTTGAGAGTAAAAGCGATGATCCTTTAGTAATAATCAAAAGTATAATACTTATAAAAAGATAAGAGAAAAAATATTTTTTTACTGCTAAGTAACTTTCTTTTATGGAAGATTTTTTATCAATAAAATATATTAAAGCGATTTGATTTGCTATTGTTAATACGGGCATTCCTAAAAGCAAAAGAAGAATTATCGCGGATAGCAATATTACCATTGAATTATCTCCCATAATAATCGCGGACGCGGATATTTTTTTTGTGATTATATCAAGAATAGCTATGGGCGCGTACGCCAGAAGCATTATGAGGATAAGATTTTTAAAATTTTCCGAATAAAATTGATAGGATTTTTTAAATAGCTCTCTGATAGAAAACAATGAGTTTTTTTTGAGAGTGTTTTGTGTGGGCATAGATTTTAAATTAGTTTATTTTTTAAAGTTGGTTTTAAAAAATTCTTTTCGGAAACAACCGATCTGCCGATTTTACGTTCAATTTGTTTTCTCGCTGAATCTGCAATTTGTCCGCCAATACGCGCGTCATCCTTTAATCGGGGCAGTCAATGGCTCTGCTTTTGGCGAGGGGATTGACTGGATTATGCGAAACAAACCCTCTGTATTTGCGCAATCTGTTTCGCGCATTTTACCGTCTTCAGCTATTAATTTCAACCGGTGACAATTTGTCACCGCTTCACTTCCTTCTTCTCTTAATCTTTGAGCAAGTTTATTCCAATATTTTCTAGCGGTATAATCATCAGGCTGATCAGTAAGGGCTTGCACAATATCAACAACCGAAAACCACCATTCTTTTTGGAAAATAGTTTTTCTGATAGTTTTTCCTTTGAAAATGGCTATTTGATTAGTCGGATTTGAAGTATTCATAAATTTTAAAAGATATCAAAAAGAAACATCCGTCGCGGTTATTTATCTTTGCATTTTTCTATATATTGAAGCGCGGCTGCTTTATTAAGAAAATTTCCTACCCGCACTTTTTTATCAGGCAAATGATCAAATGCATGTGATATAGCATCACGAAGTTTATTTTTTACTCCGTCATCTATTGCGATATTTTCATCTGGAAATATCGCGAGTATATTATGATCTTCTTCTTCCGCCTCTACTTTTGATTTGTCCCATGAAGTTTCTATCTGCTTCATAAGTCCAATTGGCTCACACTCAACTATTTGTCCGCTTTTTAAATTTTTGTTTGTAATAATAAATACATCAAGATTGTCGCCATCACCGCTCATTGTATTAATAATAAATCCATAAGGATATGGGTATTTTCTTGATATTGTGACTGTTTTTTTTATACTCTAAAGTTTCTTCATTATATAAATGTTTTTGATTGCTTCCAGCTTCATTTTCAATAAATATCTTCATATTTTATAAAATATAATCTATAAATTACTCTCCATTTTTTTCAGCGCCGCAATCCGTTCTTCTATTGGAGGATGGGTGGAAAACATTTTCGCCATAAATTTTTTGCTTCCGGCGAATGGGTTTGCAATATATAAATGAGCAGTCGCATTATTTGCATGTTTTAATTGCGGCGCTTGTGATATTTTGGCTAAAGCATTTTCCAGCCCTTGCGGATAGCGTGTTAAAAGCGCGCCAGAGGCATCGGCCAAAAATTCTCTTTTTCTGGAAATGGCAAGCTGAATAAGTTGCGCGATGAGTGGCGTAAGAACTGCGAGAACGATTCCGACGATAAGTAAAATCATCCCTAAGCCACCGTTATCGTTATCTCTTTTTCTTCCGCCAATTCCCCAAAATTGACTGCGCAAGAAAAAATCCGCCATTAAGGCAAGCGTCCCTACCAGAATAATAACAAGTGTCATTATTCTTATATCGTAATTTTTTATATGCGAGAGTTCATGTGCGATAACTCCTTCAAGCTCAGGTTTTTCCAGCGCGTCAATAATTCCGGCTGTAAGAGCGATAGAAGCATGCTTTGGATCTCGTCCAGTCGCGAAAGCGTTAAGACCTGCGTCTGGAATAATGTAAACTTTTGGCATTGGAATGCCGGCGGTTATGCATAAGTTTTCTATTAAGCGCCAAACATAAGGACTATCCTCCATTTTTATCTCTCGGGCTTTTGCTGTCCATAATGCGACTTTATCTCCCTGATAATAACTAAAAAGCGCCATTGCCCATGATATCAATAAAGCGATTATTAAGCCATTGTATCCATATCCTAAAAGTTCGCCGAAAAACCATCCCAGCGCAACGACTACGATTATAAATATTGCGATCAACAAAATTGATTTTCTTTTGTTTGAGTCTATTTGGGAATACATAATAATAAAATTAAAAGTCAAAAATCAAAAGTTAAAAATAATGAATTTTTAAAATTGCCTTATCCCTATGCGATCAAAGCATTCAAAGTGAATTTTATCGTCATTAAATATTTGCATCACTTTATATTTACCTTTCGTGTAAATTTTTCCATTATCAATAAAGTGGGTAGCTTCCAAAATTACAATACTTGCTTTTGGCCTAGATAAAATTTCATTGCCTTTAGTTTCAATTAAAGGAATCTCTCCGAAGAGCCAATAGTTTCTTTGCCCATGCTTAAGAAAAGGATAAATTTTATTATTGACTTCCATATTTTCAGGGATGCATTCTTCTGATTTTCTGTTTCCGTTTTTATATTCAGAAATGTTTCTTAAGGCAAGATCTGGATTGTATTCAACTTTTATGCCCATATAGTGTGATTTGAACGTAAATCTAAAACTGCACCTGCACATTTTCTCTCTCTTTTCCGTCTGTTATTTCAAAAAATTCTTTTCCTTTAAATCCTATCGCATTGGCAACCATATTAGCGGGGAATACTTGCAATTTTATATTGAAGTCGCGAACATTGCCGTTATAGAATCTTCTGGATGCCTGAATTTTATTTTCAGTATCAGCGAGTTCGTCTTGCAGTTTCGCGAAATTTTCATTAGCTTTTAATTCCGGATAATTTTCAGCAACTGCGAATAAAGATTTTAAAGTTCCTGAAAGGGCATTTTCGGCAGTAGCTCTATCTTTAGTTGATCCTGCGTTTATAGCCTGCGCGCGCGCTTCAGTAACTCTTTCAAATAATTGGCTTTCATGTTTCGCGTATCCTTTTACGGTGTTTATTAAATTAGGGATAAGATCGTAGCGGCGTTTTAGCTGGACATCTATATCCGACCATGCTTCTTCAGTTCTGTTTTTGCTTTTGATTAGACCATTGTAAATAGCAACAAGCCATAAAATAATTATTACAGCCGCGCCTAAGATAATCCATAATAGTGTTGACATACATTAAAGAATTTTAAATTTCAAAACAATTTTAAATGTTTTAAATTTTTAATTTATAAAACTTTAGAATTATTTTTAAAAAGATATTTATAATTGAATTATTAAATATTTTTTTAAAATTTAAAATTTGTAATTTAAAATTTTAAGCTAAATTAG
>JAZDEU010000045.1:0-2067 GCA_043808545.1 bacterium
CTGTTGAAATAGTGTTTCCGTCGTCATTCTGAACCCGCTTTAGCGGGTAAAGAATCCCGTGGTTAAGCAAAAAAACTCTGGGATTCTTCGCCCTCCTGGCGCTCGGGCTCAGAATGACGCGACTATTTCAACAGGAACTAAATAAGCCGTATCAGGCATAACTTTTAATGAACTTTTTCCTGTTATGGAAGTAGTATTTGACGGATAATAATTTTTTTCAGCTAAATTCATCACTTCTTTTCCTTTTGTAATTAAAGAAAATAAAAGAAAAATAATCAACAATCCACCGATTGTAAAACCTATAATCTGCATGGGTTTATTTTTACAAAATTCCATAAAAGGAACTGCAACTTTAGGACAATGTAATGATAATTAACATTGCTCATAAATTTTGCAGTATTATATCACGAAAATCCGTGAAGTTTAAAAAAATCATGAATTCATAGTTCTTGCATTTGAAAAACTATCCACTGCCTGCGCAGGCATATATTGTTTTTTTGCTTTATTAAGATTTATCTATGAAAATGCGCGAAAGCGCGGTTAGCTTCCGCCATCTTGTGAACTGTCTCTCTCTTCTTATAAGCAGTTCCTTCCCTATTATATGCATTTATCAATTCATCAGCTAATTTTTTATCCATTGACGCGCCTTTCTTGCTCTTTGCCGCATCAATTATCCATCTATACGCAAGCATAAGTTTTCTATCGCCTTTAACTGGCATTGGAATTTGGTAATTAGAACCGCCCACTCTCTTACTTCTAACTTCTAATAATGGCGCGACATTCTTAACAGCAACGGTAAAAACCTCTAATGGCTCTTTTTTTGTTTTTTCTTTTATTATATCAAAAGAATTATAAACTATTTTTTGCGCTAGCATTTTTTTACCTTTGCGCAATATATAATTTATGAATTTAGCAACATTGATATTGTTATATTTTACATCTGGTTTTATCTTTCTTTTTGGCGCTCGTTTTCCTCGCATAAATTTAGATTAAATTTTATAATTTTTAATTTTATAATTTTTAAATAATGCTCTAATTTTTAAATTTTAATATTCACTTAGAATATTTACTTGCGATTTAACAAGTGCTAATAAATTCTATATTGCCATTTAAAAATTAGATCATTAAAAATTATTTAAAAATTAAAAATTTTAAATTAAAAATTATTTAGATTTTTCTTTCTTCGCTCCGTATAAACTGCGGCTTTGTTTTCTGTTCGCGACTCCCTGCGTATCATAAACGCCTCTGACTATATGATACCTTACACCAGGAAGATCTTTTACTCTTCCGCCGCGAATAAGAACAATGGAGTGTTCCTGCAAATTGTGTCCGATGCCAGGAATATAAGCAGTTACTTCCATTCCATTTGAAAGCCGCACTCTTGCAATTTTACGAAGAGCGGAGTTTGGTTTTTTAGGAGTCTTTGTAGTAACTTTTGTGCAAACGCCCCGTTTAAAAGTGCTTCCTTTTGGCAAAGTTTTTCTTTTTCTTTTTAATGTATTAAAAACACTCTCCAAAGCGGGAGTTTTAGATTTCTTACTCTTATTTTTTCTGGAACCTCTTAGCAATTGGTTAATAGTTGGCATAAATTCAAAAAAACAAAAAACAAGAAAACATTCACCCGACTAAACGGCATTAGTCGTTCGGGCGGGAAAAAACAAAAATTTATGTTTCCTTATTTTTTAAAAAAATATATCAAATTTGTAAATTTGCCTGCATCTCATATAACTGTCTGCGCAGGCAAGCGCACTTTTTGAATTGTAATTATGGTAATAAAAAATATATCCCAATTGGGACTACAGCCTCGCATATATTTTATTTACTTTTATAATATACTATATCTATTATTTTGTCAACTAAAAATTTAGTAACCTAACCTCACTACCCTTCGCAAACCCATATGGACATCATATTATGACTCCGCGCTCCATAAACTGTAAAAATTGCGAATAGCTTGTTTTTCGTTCAGGAAAATCCTCTATGTATCTGCTGATACTTATGCGGTTTTCCTGAACTGCAAAACTTCGCTATTCATCAATTTTTTCTAGTTTCTAAGCGCGTTTTCAT
>JAZDEU010000046.1:0-6661 GCA_043808545.1 bacterium
GCTTGATAATTTTGAAATTTTTTCACCGCGAAGGACTGCCAAAGCGATTGACGCTTTCTGCTTGGGTTTTAATTTTTTCATATACTTTTCATTATACCATATCCACCAATTGTCACTGTCCAGTATATGGGTTCATTATAAAATCATATGGCTAAAAAAACTCAATCAACAAGATTAACGAATCAGCATAAAGAATCTCAAGGTGTAGTTGGTATATTTGGAGACGAAGCAAAGTCACACGATATAACAGTGAACTCATTGCGACTTGGTATAAATTTGGTATAAATAATGATATAATGCATAGGAAAGCCAAAATACCTATGAAAAAATCATATAATTAGACTGTAGAATAATAGTTTTTAAACCACTATTTTAAACTGTTCTATTAAATTATCGCGGATATATAGTGGTATTACTTTAAATTGTACCCAAATAAATTTTCAAATTTAAGCTGGAATTTGTTTTAAATAAAGCATTTTTAAACTTTATACAAAAAGGTATGATTTTAAGTAATACCACTATACACGCAAATATCAACGCTGATTTGATGCAGATCATAAAAATGAAGGGTTCTTCTACGGTCTAATAATAAAAAATTCAACAAACTTCCTAAAAAATTAACTTTTAGAGAGTTTGAAAAATTCTTTTTGCCTTACCTGTCTCTGCCGAGGCGGGGAATTATTCCAACATCGGAAAAATTGCATTCAATTTTTAATTACATCCTTTATCAGTTAGACACTGGATGCCAGTGGGAAAAAATCCCAATCAAAGTAAATGAATCCGGCAAAAAAGAAATTCATCATGTTGGGATTGTCACCAAATCCCTCTATTGTGTCATTGCGAGGAGCGAAGGAGATCCCTCGCTTTGCTCGGGACAGGCTCCGCAATCCCAGTTTTTTAGCTTAAACACTATGATTGCTTCGCTCCTTTCAGTCGCTCGCAATGACAAAACGCCATTCGGCGACAGTCCCTAGATAGTTTTAGATTAATTTTTGAAAATAAGAATAGAAATTATTATGTTTAATTTTATAGTAAATTTAGCCAATTTTTAGATAATTTTTATAGGACAGCAAAAATTATTAGCTAATTTTAGACAAAATTTTATTAATAACTCACAATGAGTTTATATCTTAAAAAATAGCCACTCTGCTTGACAAATTCGGAATTTTAAATTAAACTGGAATTAGTTGTAAATCCATAAAAGATGGATTTTTTGTTTAATTTAAAAACACACCCCTTACCCCTCTTGATAGAGGGGAACTGGCTCAACACCCCCCTATCCCCTGCCTGCGCAGGCAGGTCTCTCAAAGGGGGATCTAATTGATTTGATTATTTTTTTAAATTTTAAATTTTAAATTTACAATTTTAAATACAATATTAAATAATAAATAACAAAATTACCAATAATTCATCCTCTACTCCCTATCGTTTATTTAATATTAAAACATTTGATATTTTTTTAAAATTTAAAATTTAAAATTGTTCATAAAATATGTTGCAAATAAAACTTTCACGAATCGGAAAAAAGAAAATGCCTACATACAGGCTTGTTATCTTAGAAAAAGGCAGAGATCCTTATGGAAACACATTAGAAATTTTAGGAAATTATAATCCTCGCGCAAAAAAGGGGGAATTTAAAATTGACAGAATAAAATACTGGCTCTCTAAAGGAGCGCAAACAACTGACACGGTTACAAATCTTTTCATCGCTAATAAAATAATAGAAGGCAAAACTAAAAAAAGTTATAAAATAAAAAAATCAAAGCTCAAAAATCAAAGCTCAAAACCACAAATTAAATCTTAAAAATTTCCATAATTTTTGAATTTTTATTTGCATTTTTAACTTTTGAATTTTGACTTTTGAGTTTTAATATAATATCACGCCTCCTTGGTAAATTGAAAATAATGCTATTACAATCTACTAAGAAACGCGCAAGAAAAATTTATGTTAAAAAGAAAAGACAAAGAAAAAATTATTAAAAAATTTAAAGTCCATGATACTGACACCGGTTCTCCGCAAGTGCAAATCGCGATCTTAACTGAAGAAATATCAAGACTGTCAGAACATCTTAAAACACACATTCACGATTTTTCTTCAAGAAGGGGCCTAATGAAAAAAGTAGGAGAAAGAAGAAGACTGTTAAGGTATCTTGAAACAACAAGCGAAGAAAATTTTGACGAATTAATAAAAAAATTAAAAATAAAAATGTCAAAAAAGAATCGCGATAAAGAAGAAATTTTATTTAAAGAACCGAAAATTGAAGAAGAAGAAACTGCAGAGACTCCTGTTGCGGAGGAGGAATAATAAAAAAATTTCTAATTCACCTAATTTCTAATTCGTGTCTGTTGAAATAGTCTCGTCATTCTGAGCCCGAGCGCCAGGAGGGCGAAGAATCCCAGAGTTTTTTTGCTTAACCACGGGATTCTTCACCCCGCAAGCGGGGTTCAGAATGACGCTGGAGGCGACTATTTCAACAGCAACTATTTAGAAATTTAAATATTTGATATTATTTTAAAATTTGAAATTTAAAATTTAAAATTAATTCTCATACCCCCAGCTCCCCCATTTGCTCCGCAATCTCTTCGCTCGCTTTTTCCGTGCCTGTTTTATACTTTTTCCATGTCTCCTCATCCCAAATTTCCAATCTATTGTAAAGCCCTGCAACAATAATTTTTTTATCCATTCCTGCGTATTTTCTTAAATAATCGGGAAGTATTACTCTCCCCTGTTTATCTAAAGAAACATCCATAGCGCCTGCAAGCATCAATCGGGAAAAAGCTCTAGTATTTGCTTGGCTAATTGGCAAATTCGCTAATTTTTCAGCTAATTTATTCCATTCTTCTTGCGTGTATAAAAATAAACAATTATCAATCCCTCTTGTTACAACAGCTCCCTTTTTTAAGGCGCCTCTAAATTTAGCCGGCACTGCCAAACGGCCTTTATCATCTATATTATGATTGTATTCGCCTATAAACATAAAACTATAATCCTAACCTACAAATTATTATCCGAATGCTCCGAATTCCCGAATTACAATCAGAATAATTCGGATAAATTCGTTTTCGTGGCATTCGGATACTATTCGTAGATTTGGATTATATTTCCCACTTTTCCCCACTTTTATATTTTCTGTCTCCATTATATCCCACATACATATCTATGTCAACCATTTTTATGCACATATTTTTTACTTTATTCTAAATAAAAAAACATCTATGTATATTAAATAAATAAAAAATGGAAATATTATTTTTTATGTGTGGATAAGTAATGCGCAAATATACATTGTTATTTTATATACTTCTTGTTATAATTTAAACAATAATTAAGCTACGCGCATCAAATCAAAAGTAAAAAATCAAACCTCAGAAACACAAATCAAAACCTCAAAAATATATAACAAACAATGCATTTAAAATTTAACGCATCTAACATTTAAAAAAATTTAAAAACGTAAAACATTACGAATCGGGCAATTTTTGAGATTTGAGTTGTGGTTTTGACTTTTGCGTTTTGAGATTTGAGTTTTATGAAATCTATGATTAAAGATGTAATAATAAAAAAATTACAAAAATTTGAAGACGCGCGAGGATGGCTGACGGAAATATTCCGTGATGATGAAATAGAATTTAAACCAGAAATGAGCTATGTTAGTATAACTAGGTCTTGCGCAATAAGAGGACCGCACGAACATAAATATCAATCTGATTTTTTTGTATTTTTAGGTCCTGGAAATTTTAGACTTTATCTTTGGGATGCGCGAAAAGAAAGCGCAACTTTTGGCGAGCATATTGAGATTGAAGCCGGAGAAGATAACCCAACAACCGTAATAGTCCCGCCCGGAGTAGTGCATGGATATAAATGTATTTCAAATACTTCCGCGATGTGCATAAATCTTCCAGACAAACTTTATCGCGGCAAAGGGAAAAAAGATGAAATAGATGAAATAAGATGGGAGATGGATTCTGACTCGCCGTTTAAGATAAAATAAGCTACGCGCATCAAATCAAAAGTAAAAAATCAAATCTCAAAAACACAAATCAAAACCTCAAAAATAATAACGAATCACGCATTTTAAATTTAATGCGTCTAACATAGGAAAAAAATTTAAAAATGTAAAACATCGCGAATTAGGCAATTTTTGAGATTTGAGTTGTGGTTTTGACTTTTGCGTTTTGACATTTGATTTAATAATATATATGAAAACTCTAATAATCGGATCAAATGGAATGCTCGGGCAAGAAATTAAAAAAGTTTTCAAAAAAGAAGAAACTATTTGCTGGGATAAAAATGAAATTGACATAACCAAAGCAGAAGAAACAAATAAAAAAATATCAGACTTAAAGCCTGCTCTAATTATAAACTGCGCCGCATATAACGCCGTAGATAAATGCGAAGAAAATCCAAAAGTTGCGAATGAAATAAACGGTTATGCGCCAGACAATCTAGCTAAAACAGCGAGGTCGCTTAATATCCCGCTGGTACACTTCAGTAGCGGGTATGTTTTTGATGGAGAAAAAAATGATGGATATAAAGAAGATGACGAGCCAAATCCGATTAGCAAATATGCAAAGTCAAAATTACTTGGCGAACAAAAAATTCAAAAAAATACAGACGAAGCCTATATTATACGGACTAATCTTTTATTCGGGCAACCTGCTCTATCTTCTGCGGGTAAAAAAAGTTTCATTGAGATTATGCTTAATCTCGCAAAAGAAAAGGATAGTATAGATGCGGTATCCGATGAAATAAGCAATCCGACTTATGCGCGAGATCTTGCAGCCGCAGTTTTTGAACTAATAACAAAAAAATATCCTTTTGGGATATATCATCTTATAAATAATGGGAGCGCGAGCTGGTACGATTTTGCGAAAGAAATATTTAAAATAAAAAATATTGATATTGAAGTGAAACCTGTTAATTCTGACAAATTTCCCCGCCCTGCCAAAAGACCAAAAAACTCATCTCTTATAAATACAAAATTTCCGCCTCTACGAAATTGGCAAGACGCGCTAAGAGAATATTTATTAACTAATGTCTGTTGAAATAGTCGCTGAATGTCATTCCGACCGAGCGAACCAGACGCCCAAACGGCTGGTTCGTGAGTGGAGGAATCTGTTTATTGAGCCAAATTTGGTACTGTCAACAGATCCCTCGGCTACGCTCGGGATGACAAAAAAATACTATTTCAACAGGCACTACTTAAAATTTAAAATTTGAAATTTAAAATTGTATCATAGATACTCTGCATATCCCTCTTCCCCAATCTTTTCCACTAATCCAGTCACATTAACAACTTCATCTTTTGGAACAATAATAATCGCATCATCAGTGTTTATGACCACGAAACCGTCCAGTCCGACAGCAGTTAATAATTTTTTCTCTTCAAAATTATAAAGCAATGAATCCTTTGTATTTAGAGAAACAACTTTCCCTTTTACAACATTATCATCCTTACTCTTTTCCAGCGCTTCTTTAAGCGCGTATAATGTCCCCGGATCGCTCCACCCCATATTTGTTTTTATAACCACGGCTTTAGATAAATCTGTTTTTTCAATCACCGCGCTGTCAAATGATAATTTCTCGCACTTTTCATAATATTCCAAAGCATTTTCTGGATGTTCCACCGCATTTTTTACATTTTTATAAATTTCAAGAGCTAAACTTTCATATTGTGATAAAATAAAATCCACCGATGAAATAAAATATCCCGGATTCCAAAAATAATTTCCATCTTTAAACATCTGATCGCATTCCTCTGATTCCGGTTTATATTTCCATCCTAAAAATTTAAAATAATCTCTCCCCCCTTGAGTGTGGGCGGGGGGTGTTAGTTCCCCTCTTGAGAGGGGTAAGGGGGGTGTATCATTTTCTCCGCCGCAGTCTCCGCCATGGACTGCGGCGTTTACGCCACATTCCCCAGCTTTCTCTCCCACATTTATCCAACCTAAATTATTATTTGCAAATCTTGGGCGTTCTGCTAAAAATATAAATCGTTCTGAATTTTGTTTTATCAGCTCGTCCCCCAGCTTCAGCGCATCCCTAAATTCTTTTGTATGCTCCATTAAATGATCTGCCCAAAGAATAGCGACTGATTCAGCCCCGCCCATTGCGCGCAACCGCATCATCCCATAACAAACCGCCGGTCCCACATTTCTGCGCGATGGCTCTATGAAAATATTTTCCACAAGCAGTGTGGAAATCTGCGCGCGAACAGCATCCGCGAACTCGGAAGTTGTTTGAACAAAAATGTTGTTCAGTCCGACAATCGGCTCAACTCTCTCAATCGCAAGTTCAAGCGTGGATTTTCCATTAAATATTTTATCAAATTGTTTTGGTGAATTTTTTCGGCTTAAAGGCCAAAGCCGCGTTCCAATCCCGCCGGCAAAAATAATAATCTTCATACAAATATGCACTATCCGTGCTCTGTGTAAATCCGTTTCTTATCAGTATTTATCCGTCTTTATACTGATTAACACAGATTTTAGACGGATTTTCACTGATCACGGATATATAAACAAATTTTGTAACTGCTCAAGTAGTTCCAAAAGTGCCATTTGCTAAAGGAATATTTTGCCTTCACAAGATTTATTCTTTGCGCTGGAATTTAATTTTTATTTAAAATTAGGGGTTTTAAGCAAATGGCACTGAAACCGTGCT
>JAZDEU010000047.1:0-24169 GCA_043808545.1 bacterium
CTGTTGAAATAGTCGCCTCCAGCGTCATTCTGAACCCCGCTTGCGGGGTGAAGAATCCCGTGGTTAAGCAAAAAAACTCTGGGATTCTTCGCCCTCCTGGCGCTCGGGCTCAGAATGACGAGACTATTTCAACAGACACTACTTAACAAAGAAGGCGAGGTTGTCAAAGCATTAAAAACAGACATTGGATGGGAAATTGAATTTGAAGTTGTGGAGCAGAGCGAGTATATGAAAAAGATTGGAATTCCAAAGCCGGTTTATGATAGGAATCTTTTTTTCATCGTATTAGATCATAATTTTAATCTTCTGTCGTATGAACGCAAGGGACAGAAGTCAAATAACTGAATGTAGAATTTTTCCGCGTAGTTCAGCGTAATAATCCGCGTTCACTCCGTTAGATGTTTTACTATCTCACTGGGTAAATTTGCGAGACAAGGATTCCGCGGAATAAACGCAGATTGCAACGCGGATTGACCGCGGATGTATTATGATATGATGGGTTTTTATGTATATTGCATTCGCGCAAAGAATAAAAAAAAGATTAGCGGCTATATTGCTAACGGAGTTGAGTTTGGAGGAAATGTATCAACGATTTTTTTTAGAGAGATAGAAGTAATTGTAAGCAATATTGATTTTTTGCAATTTAATGAAAAAAAAATTAAAGAAAAACTGCAAGAAGATGTGAAATGGGCGGAGGAAAATGTGCGGCGGCATCATGACATAGTGGCAGAAGCATCTGCGACAGGCGCAGTTATTCCTATGAAATTCGGGACAATCTTTAAAACAAAAAAAAGTTTGGAATCAATGCTTAAAAATCATTATGAAAGATTTTTAAAATTGCTCGCCGAGCTTGAGGGCAAGCAGGAATGGGGAGTAAAAATATATCTTGAATACGAAAAGTTTATTGAATTTCTTAAGAAAAAAAATAGTGGCGTGAAAGAAAAGGAAGAAAGAAAATCAACATTATCTGCAGGAATGCAATGGTATGCGGATAAAAAAAACGAGGAGTCCGTTGCAGCGCAATTTGACGAAGAAATAGAGAAACAAATTCAATCATTTGTTGAAAAATTGGAAGATTTCAGCGAGCAAATAATTTTCTGCGATCTTCTGCCAAAAGAGGCGGCAGAAGGGATAAACAAAGACAATATTTTTAACGCCGCCTGTTTAATAAATAACGATAAACTTGCGTGTTTCAAAAAAATGTTAAAGGAAATACAAAATGAGCGCGATCAAATTGGCTTTACTTTTATTGCCAGCGGTCCATGGCCGCCTTATAATTTTGTCCAACAAAATGATGCAGAAACATAATAATTTAGCCAGTTCCCTGCCAACCTTTCGTCCTGATTTAAAATCTAGACCAACTACTCGCGGGCAGTTCTGCAAATCAAAGAAAGTTACGCTTCTTGACGCGCTTGATCGCGTCATTGACAAGGGTGCGTATGTGGACGGAGAAATAGTTTTACGGATTGCGGACATTGATCTGGTTTTTATCGGACTTCGTTTAATGGTTACTTCCATTTCTAATGCAGAAAGATTGCGCGGCAATGGCAGAATGGGTACGCCGTCGCGTCCGCCCGAGGAAGATATTGCTTGTATACGAAAACTTGAGGAACAACTTAGAGATATTGAAAACAGTATTCCGAAAATTATTGACGCAGGAAATCCAGAAAAGGCCGAGCAAGGAATCGCCAAATTAGTTCTTACTCTTGTTAAATTAATCAGTCAATTATTAGAAAGAGAAGCGGTGCGCAGGGTTGACTCAGGCGTTCTCTCCGAGACAGAGATTCAAAAATTAGGATTAACCTTTAAAATTCTTGAAAAAAAAATTCAAGAAATGAAAACGCTGTTTGGAATTAAGGACGAATTAAATTTGGATTTGGGGCTATTAGGACGACTTTTATAAAATAAAAAAAATTATTCCAAATGCCAAATTATGCCAAATCAATTATCAATCCCGTATTTATTGCAAGATGATTTGGGACAATTTGACCTTTGACATTTGGATTAAATATTATGCCATCAGAAGAAGCTAATAAAAATTTTTCAAGCCGAACAACAGCTAAAAAAGCGCAACAAGCGACTTTAAATATGGCTAGAGATTGGCAAAAGTCAGAGAATACGATGCATCATGCGATCAAATCGTACGAGGATGTTATTCAGATTGATTCTGAAAGCGCAGAAGCAAATCAGGCGCGAGAAGCGCTTTTGAAAATCGCTGAGGATTGGGACAAAAAAGGTCAAAAATATGCCGCCGCCAAACTTTATAAAAATTTAATGGAAGGATGATAAAAAATTAAAAATATGGATAGACAAAGAATTACTACATCTACTAACTCAACAAATCTTGCCGATATTTTAGAGCGTGTTTTGGATAAAGGAATTGTAATCGCCGGAGATATACGGATACAGCTTGCGGATGTTGAACTTTTAAATATAAAAATCAGACTTCTCATTTCTTCCGTGGAAAAAGCCAAAGAAATAGGAATTAGCTGGTGGGAACATGATTCCTATCTTTCTCCAAAAGCAAAAGAGCTTGAATTATCAAAAGAAAATACAAAATTACTAAAAAAAATAGAATCATTAGAAGAAAGACTAAACAAGCTATGACTTGGAGATTTTTTAAAAGCAATAACAACAGTCGTGCGCATTTTAATTTCTAATGCCCCGCCTTCATGGTTGGGGTTTTAGTTTCTAATATCAATTTTTTAATATATTCCTCTATTCCCAGCCCTTCCACTGACCTTAAGGCATTTTGCCGTAACTCGCTCCACTCATTTTTTTCAGTAATACATTTTTGTATTATTCTCAATAATTGCTGTTTGTTTCCCGCTTCAAATATATATCCATTATACCCATTTTTTACTAATTCTGGAATACCTCCTATATTTGAGGCGATTACAGGAGTGCTATTTAAAAAACTTTCGTAGATTACGGTCGGAGAATTTTCAGCGCATAACGACGGTACAATTAAAAAATCGCCTTGAACAAAATAAGTGTTCACTAAACTATTTTTAACATATCCGTGAATTTTTATATTATTATTTCTTTCAGTAAGTTTTTTAATTTCATCAATTTTTGTCCCAGTTCCTATAATATCAAGATGAACATTTTTTGATTGTTTAAGAGCGTCTATTAAAAATAAAATTCCCTTATGATCCTCAATTTGTCCAATGTATAGGAGATTAAGAGAATTTTTAGATTCCTTTATTCCCCCTTCTGCCTTTGCATTTTTAGAGTGCAACTGTTTCAAAACAGGATTTTGCATAATTACTTTTTGGGAAGCCTTAAAAAATTCTTTTTCAATATAAAAATTCATTAACCACTCTGAAGGAGAAATAACTATATTTGGCGAAGCAAACAATCTTTTATTTATCCACGAATATGTTTTTATAATTCCCCCCTTAAGGGGTGTAAGAGGGGTGTTATATCTATATTTTTTTTGATATATCAATCCAGACGGTTCTACAAGCTGAACATCGTGCAATGTATGAATATGGCGAATACCTGCGCTACGAATTGCCATTGGCACGGTATAACCGATTCCCTTTAAATTATGCGTCATAACAACATCAGGTTTTTCTTTCTTTAATATTTTTTTAATCTTAAAATAAGTGTGCAAATTAAAGACATCAATTAGATGCCACGGTAAACGCAACCACAAGGGTTTTTTATTTATATCACCAAACCAAAACAAATTACATGGATAAAAGCGGATAACAGATAATTCCTCCTTTTGTGAAGGGGGATTAGAGCCTGCCCTGAGTGCTAGTCGAATGGGGTGGATTTTTTCTTTTAATTGAGGAGGTTGCGTCGTAATAACAATAACACTATTCCCCTTCTCTACTAATCCATTTACAATATTTTCTGCCACATATTCTGCTCCGCCTTTAGCATAAGGTTTATATAAACTTGTAATCACGCAAATTTTCATAAAGATTATTGCAAAAATTTTTTATAAATACTTTCTAATTTTTTAGTAATTATCTCCAAATTATATATATCTTTTACTTTATTAAGCCCTTCCCCGCCCATTTGCCGCGCAATTAAAGGATTATCCAGCAAGTATTTTATTTTTCCTGCTAGATCTGCTTCATTTTTAGGTTCGCATAAAAGACCGTTTACTCCGTCTTCTACAACTGTTCTTACGCCCGGGAGATTAGAAACAATTACGGGTTTCGCGCAAGCCATAGCTTCAATTAAAACAATTCCGAAAACTTCAGATTTATCAATAGATGGCAGAACTGACATATAAGAAATGTTTAAAAGTTTTATTTTTTGCTCATCACTCGCGCGTCCTGCAAAGATAATTTTATCTTCTATGCCAAGCTGTCCAGCTAAATTTTCATAATATTTTTTTAAATTCCCTTCTCCGATAATAACTATTTTAAGCTGATTTTTTGTCCATTGTTCGCTATATTGATTTACAAGTATTTTAAAAGCTTTAAATAAATAATCAACTCCTTTAAAATAATGCGCTTTATCAATTCCTCCAACCATTAAAATAATTTTGTCGTCGTTTTCTAGTCCATATTTATACATTATATTTTTGTCTTTTTCTATTGGCTTATATAGATTAGCATCTACTCCAAACGGTAATTCAATAATATTGTCTTTTTTTAGATTTATTTTTTTTGCATTGCTATTATTATAAAAATCTAAAGATGAAAAGGTTATAATATTTGCGCGTTTTAAAATACGCGGCATTATAAATTTTGTATGAAAAGCAGATATAGATTTTAATAGCCCGTTTCCCACTACATCCATATGATAAGTTATGACAAGAGGAGTTTTTTTCTTAGTGAACACTTTTTTTATCCACACAATTTCAGCCGCGCCAAAAAAAGGATAGTGAAGATGGATAACATCAAAGTTACCAATTTCTTTCCATAATTTAGGGATAAAAGCGGCATTTCCACATTTTAAAAATGGTTTTATTCTCTTTATTTTAAAACCATACATTTCTTCCTCGTTTTTTAAAGTATTATCATAAAGAGGAGTAATGACTGTTATGTCATTCCCCATTTTAACTAATTCACGCGAGAAATAATAAGCTGTTTCATTGATACCTCCTTTATATGGTCTAAATTGGCAAACGATTTGTGCTATTTTCATAAAACACAGATATACGCAAATATGAAAGCAGATTTACACAGATTTTTTAATTTGTGCAATTTTTTTATGTTTGCGCTGGTTAGTAAGAAACATTATTTCAGTAATTTTTCAATTTTTTCAATTTGCGTGTTCCAGTTAAAATCTCTCAACGCTCGTTCTCTTCCCCGAACACCAAATTTGTTCGCTAAGTCTGAATCAGATAATAATTTAATTATCGCATCTGCTATTTCATCTATGCTTTCCGGGTTCACTAAGATTCCAGTTTCTCCGTCTAAAACAGCTTCGCTAATTCCACCGCTTTTCCCTGCGATAACTGGTTTGCCGTATGATGCCGCTTCAATATAGACGATCCCAAATCCTTCAACATCTCCATCAATATTTCGCGACGGCATTATAAAAATATTGCAATTTTTATATAGTTTGTCTTTTTCTTCATCATCAACTCTGCCTAAAAATTTCACATAATTTTGCATGTTACATTCTTTAACCAAATTTTCTAAATAAGCGCGGTTTTCTCCATCGCCTCCGATAATATAACTGACATTCGGTATTTTTTTAATAACTTTAGGCAAAGCTTTAATTACCATATCATGTCCTTTTCGTTTTACCAAACGCCCCACTGTTAAAAGGCAATGATTTTTTGACACACTTTTAAATTCGTGTCGATTAGTGTTCCAATTCGCGTGAATTCGTGTTTCCGCACACGGATAAACCACTTGAATTTTTTGTTCCGACATCCCTTGCCCAATCACCAATTCTTTTGTGTATTCACTATTAGTTATAATAAAATTCGCATTTTTTAATATTTTTTTAGCTAGTTTTGATTTTCTTGTGCTGTTTTGCGCCATTCCTAAATCCATACCATGAATAAAAACAGCATAAGGAGTTTTAAATATTTTTTTATGTATAAGCGCAACTGTTCCCAAAGGCAGTATTTGTCCAACTAAAATTATTTTTATGTTTTCCGTCTTTATAATTTTTCGTAAATAAAAAAAACTAAATATCCATTTCGGCCAAATAGGAAATTTTAATATTAAATTATTTCTATAAATTTTATATTTTTGCGACGCGTCAAACTTTTCCTCATCTGTTATGCGGTTTGCCAATACAGTAATTTTTTCTGACGGCAAATTCAAACATATATCTTCATAATATTTAGCAACCCCGCCTTTACTAGGCGGAAAATCTATTGTAAATAATAAAACTTTATCCATATTTAGTATCTGTTGAAATAGTATATTCTTTTGTCATTCCGACCGAGCGATAGCGAGTGGAGGAATCTGTTGACAGTACCAAATTTGGCTTAATAAACAGATTCATCCGCTTCGCTCGCCTTCGTTCCTCAGGGCTTCGCTTCGGTCGGAATGACATGCTGCTACGACTATTTTAACACCCTAATTTTAGCCTTTGTGTAATAGGGCTCTGTACACCATTTTTATATCTTCTGTAGTTAATGCCCCTATTGCTAATATAGCAACGCAGTAAATAAAAATTCCGATTAGTGTTGTTATGTAGATGTTGAAAAATGATTTAATATAAATAACTCCAAAAAACATAATTAAGCCAGCAATCAATGTTTTAAAAAATTTCCCAACTAAATGTAAAATATCAAATTTAATAACTTTGTAGCTATAAAACATCCTTAAAATCATTAAAAATAGAGTGCTTATAATCATAGCTACGCTTGAGCCGATAAAACCGAACCGGGGAATTAAGATTAGATTTGAAATTATGTTTATGACCATTGCTCCGCCCATTAAATAAGTGTTTATTTTTTCGTTATTAGACGCGTTAAGCAATGTCCCGCATGGAAAATCTAAAAACATAAAAAATAATGTAGTCATTAAAATTTGAAGGGCAAGGATTGAAGGAGTATATGCGACTCCAAAGAATTTAATGATAATTTCTTTTGATAAAGCGATAATCCCAAAACTTATTGGTATGCTTATAATCGTTAAAAAAAATAAAGATTTTTCAAAAGTGCGCTTTAACAAATCTTTTGAAGAAACATAAAAAAGGCTTAAGGCTGGCAAGAGCGTTGCTACAAATGCCATAGGAATAAACTGAAAAGCGGCGGTAGCGCGATATGGAACGCTGTAAAATCCGACAGCAATGTCTCCTTTGAGATAATATAATAAAATACTGTCCGCGCAAGTATAGATTCTTAAAAATAATCCAGCAATGGCGAACGGCACTATCGTTTTTAATAAAAATTTAATAATATCTTTATCATATGTTATTTTTGGATAAATTTTATATTTTTTAATCAATATTATAAAAGTAAAGAAAAATCTAAATATGCTAGCGGTGAGCAATGCTATAACTAAAACTTTAATACTCCTACCTAAAAGAAGTCCGCCTATTCCTATTATCATTGTTATAACTTGATAAGAAACAATACTTATACTTTCATATTTTAGAGTTTGATTTCCTCTAATTATACATTCCATTGTTAAAATAAAAGAATCAAAAGCCATTATAAAAACAGCGATATATATAAGTTGTTTTGTTATTAAAGGGTATGGCTGTAATTTTGTTATAATAAATATCACAAATGCTACCAAAAATAAAAGCGGAATTTTTATGCCTAGCGCGTTGCTAAAATAATTTTGCGCATTTTCTAAATTTTTCGCGCTTTCCCTGATTAAAACTTTTTCTAATCCAATGTCTATAAAAATTGCAAATATCGCTGTAAAAGAAAGGGCAAAAGTATATTTTCCTAAATTATCTGGTCCGATCATTCTGCTGATAACCGCAAAATAAATAAAAGCGATTATTTTTTGCAATATATTCGCTATCGTGAAATAAGATGTGTTTTTTGCTAATTGCTTTGAGCTTATGCTCATATTATTTTATCATAATTAAGTCATGCACATTGCCCTCGCTTTGCGCGGAGGCAGTTCTTAATTCAACTCTTATTTTTTCTTTTCTATTTTTTTCTTTTATTTCTTCTAAATTTTTACACCCGATTTTAATAAGCCCTTGTTTTATCCCCGCTGTTATTGTCTGGATAAAATCATAAATATGCCCCTTTGTTTGCACCTGCGCTACAACTCCTTCTGCCGCTTTTTCTTTTGCCATATTTACAGAATATCTTTTCGCGCTTCCCTCTTTCATTGCTTCATAAGACCCCATTCCTCTGTATTCTTTAAATTTTTCTCCATTTGCAGTTATTATCCATTCTCCTGGAGATTCATCAGTTCCTGCAAGCATATTGCCAAGCATACAAGTATCAGCACCTAAAATCCACGCTTTCAATATTTGTCCGCTTTGAGCGATTCCTCCATCCGCGATTACTGGTATATTATATTTTTTAGCTTCTTCGGCGGTAGCATAAATTGCTGATGCTTGCGCGCGGCCAGTGGCTGTTACTTCTTGCGTTATGCAAATAGATCCAATTCCCATACCGCAACATATCGCGTCAACGCCTGCTTCCGCTAAATTTTTAACTGCAACGCTTGTTACAACATTTCCGCTTAAAATATCTATTTCAGGGTATTTTTTCTTTATATATTTTATCATTTCAATTTGATAAGATGTGTGTCCATGCGCGGAATCAATTTTTATTGCGTTAACTCCAACTTTTGCTAATGCGTCAACCCTTTTTTTATCTTCTTCCTGTGTTCCTACCGCCGCTCCGACCATCAGTTTTTTATGGCTGTCTTTTGTCGCTAAAGGATAATCACTGTTTGTTTCTATATCTTTTCTTGTAACTAAATATTTTAATACGCCATTCTCATCAATTATG
Source organism: bacterium (assembly GCA_043808545.1). Classification (GTDB taxonomy): domain Bacteria; phylum Patescibacteriota; class Patescibacteriia; order JAZDEU01; family JAZDEU01; genus JAZDEU01. Next base: position 8,861 of record JAZDEU010000047.1, read on the forward strand.
GGAAGAGAAGTGCAGGAATTTTCTAATAATATGTCGTTTGCTTTGCTTAAATTTAATTTATTGTTAAAGGATATTTCGTCAATTGTTGCTACTGTTAATTGTTTAAGAGGTTTCATTCTTTCTTTTATCGGAAGATTAGAATGTTTTTCAAAAGAAAAATCGTATGTAGTTAAAAGTCCGATCAGTTTTCCATTTTCAGTAATAGGAATATTTGTATATTTGCATCCTTTGAGCGTGCCGATTAGTTCGTTTTGCCCTTTTGTTAATGGATTACTAATAAAACCATTTTCAAAATTTTTCACTCTTTTTACCATCTCGCATTGAGCCTCTATAGTATTATTATAATGAATTATTCCAATCCCGCCCAAAGCGCCATCCATTTAGCCATCTCGTCTTCCGTCACTTTATCCATCGGAGAGCTTATAAGCGGAATTTTAAGAGAAATATTTTTTGATAGTTTTGTCGTAAGATCAATATCAAAAGTTCCAAAATCAGTATAATCCGGCAGAATTATAAAATCATTATAAGCGAGTGTTGTTCCTCTATTTATTTCAAATAGTTCTCTTGTTGACACGCCGTCAGTCATAAGTCAAGAAAACAAAAAAACAATAAAACAACTTGAATTTTAGTGTTTTTCGTGTTCAGTTTTGTGCTTTTAGTGTTATTTTATTATAACAAAAAATCAAAAAGTTATATATATTGACATTTTACGGAGTATGTGATATAAAGAAATTTCAAATCTGCTTTTTTATTTCCTCCAAAATAATTCCAGCTATTCGTTCTGCCCCATCAGCTGGCATTATTTTAGAGATATTATCGCTTAATTTTTTAAGGGAATTTTTATCTGATAATAGATTTTTTATTGTTTCAGTTAATTTATCTGGAGTTAATTTTTTTTGATCTAAAACTATCGCCGCATTATGATCCGCGAAATATTTTGCGTTTGCTGTTTGATGAGAATCTGGAATTGGAATAATAATAACAGGTTTTGCTAAAACAGTAAGTTCGCTTAAAATTCCCATACCTGCTCTTGTTATTACTAAATCAGCAATAGAATAGACTTCTTCAATGTTATTGAGAAAAGGGTATGCGCGGTAGCGATCCGAAAGAGATCCCTCGGCTCCGCTCGGGATGACAATCCTTAGACATTCTGAGAGTGTTTTTCCGCCAGTTATATGTATAATATTACAAAATTTTGTAAGGCTGGGAATGCAGTGAACAATAATAGTGTTCACTGCTTCCGCTCCAGTGCCTCCGCCGAGAACAAGAACAGTTTTTAAATTATTTTTAAAATCAAATTCACTGCTTACCTTGCTTACCTTATTTTTAAATATTTTTTTTCTTATAAAATTTCCGGTGAAATATGTTTTTTTATTTTTAAAATCCTTAGTAGATCTTTCTAAACTGCAGGTAATAATTTTAGCAAATGGCGCCATCAGTTTATTTGCCAGTCCGACTTTTACATCTTGCTGATGGACTAATATTGGAACGCGCAATATCCATCCTGCCCAAACAACAGGAACTGCGATAAAACTTCCAGCGGTTAAAATAATATCCGGTTTATATTTAAAGATAATCCAAATTGATTGAAAAAAACCTAATTTTATTCTAATGAGATCACTAAAATTTTTAAAGCTGAAATATCTTCGTAATTTACCGCTAAAAATAGATTGAAATTTTATTATTTCACCATTCTCATTAAAATTATCTATCATTTTTTTTTTCAATCCCCTCTTTTGAGCCCAGCCATAAAAATTCCATTTTTTCCTTGGACGCATTTAGTTCTTCTGTGATTGCCAAAAGTGGAGATACTGATCCTCCTGTCCCGCCCCCCGAAAGTAATATTCGCACAACCATTTTAAAATTAGAAATTAGATAATTAAAAATTTTTTTAAAATTTAAAATTAGAAATTAGAAATTTTTTTGTGTCTGCATAGATATATTTACCATAATTCCTAATCCTGCCATAGCAGTCATTAAAGCTGAACCTCCATAACTGACAAAAGGCAATGGAACCCCTGTCATCGGCATTAAACCAACCATCCCTGCTATATTAAAAAATGTCTGAATTATAATCCATGCCATTATTCCAGAAGCTAAAAATTTCCCGAATTTATCAGGCGCTTTTTTCGCGATTTTCAAACCCGTATATATTAAATAAGAAAATGTGATAACTAATCCAGCCGCTATTAAAAAACCCATTTCTTCCGCGATTATGGCAAAAATAGAATCACCGACAGGTTCTGGCAAATAAAGGAATTTTTGTCTTGAATGACCAAAGCCTTTTCCTAGAATTCCACCTGATCCTATCGCTAATAAAGCTTGGTTTATATGGTATCCGATTCCTTGCGGATCAAGCTCGGGATGTAAAAATGTCATAAACCTTGCCATGCGGTATGGCTCCATTTGTATGAGCATAAAAATTATTATCCCGCCTATTCCGCTTGTTAAAATAAGATGGACGAGATTCGCTCCGGCAATAAAAAAAACAATAAACGCGGAAGCAAGTATAATGACCATAGTTCCGACATCAGGCAATACTAATAGTAATATAATTCCAAGAAGTATTAAAAATGGCAATAAGCCATAAGTAAAATCTTTTACTTTGTCGTTTCTTTTCTCAAGCCAAGAAGATAAATAAATTAGAAAGGTTAATTTTACAAATTCAGAAGGCTGAAAAGAAAATCCTCCTATCATAACCCAGCTTTTTGCGTTAGTCCCGTGAGCAGTTCCAAGACCTGGGATAAAAACTAAAAGCAGAAGTAAAATAGAAAAAGCTAGCAAAGGAAAAGCATATTTTTTCCATATTTTATAGTCTATTTTCGCCAATATATAAAATAAGAATAATCCTGGAATAAGTCCGAAAGCTATTTGGTGTTTTACAAAATAGTACCCATCATTAAATTGCTTATAAGAAAGCGCGGCTCCGGCGGAAGAAATCATAACAAGACCAAATAAAATAATAGCCGCTGAAATAATAATAAAAGAATAATCTGGAGAATGGTATTTATTTTGCATATATAATTAAACTTTAGCAAAAATTTAACATAATGTCCACAAGTAAATTCATAATTAGTTCCTGTTGAAATAGTATATTCTTTTGTCATTCCGACCGAGCGATAGCGAGTGGAGGAATCTGTTGACGGTACCAAATTTGGCTTAATAAACAGATTCCTCCGCTTCGCTCGCCCTCGTTCCTCAGGCTTCGCTTCGGTCGGAATGACATGCTACGAAGATTATTTCAACAGACACTAATTAGTTGATTGACAGCATATCTCTTATTGGGTTATACTTAAGACATGAAAAGAATTGCGCAAGAATTTGAGTTTGTCTCATATAAATGGAATGCAAAAAAAAGACAGGCCGTTTTTAAATATAAAATTATTTTTAAAAATAACCCTCCTTTAGAATTTACCAGCGCGATAATACTTCCGCGACCGATAAAGTCAAGAAAAGATAAAAAAACACTAAATAAAATATTGAGGGGACTGCATCTTATGTTAGGAATAAGCTATTATAAATTATATGCGCCAGAAAAAATTAAATTAAATGAGCCGATATCAGAAGAACAGGCGGAATTTTTTGATATGGTTTACCGCAAAGGATTGGGAGAATTTTGTTTTGATAATAATTTAAATCCTAATAAAATTGCTAAGTTTCCTTATGAAAAAAAATTAAATCCAATAGTATCAGAAAAATTTTTTAAAAATTGTCCGCGCAATAATAATATATTAGTAGGGATCGCCGGTGGAAAAGATTCAATTGCGGCATCTGAACTCTTTAAAGGACAAGGCGAAAAAATTACTGGGTTTATTATTGATACTCAAGGAGGAGAAACAATGCAAATACCGGATAAAATTTCCGAAATATTAGGAATAGATGCGATAAAAATTCGGCATATACTGGATGAAAAAATTTATAACCTCTCCCCAACCCTCTCCCATTCGGCTATCGCTCAGGGCAAGCTCTCAAAGGAGAGGGAGAATATGGCGGGTAGTTTCTCTGGACATGTTCCCTTTTCTGCGATTGTCGCTTTTATTGGAATTTTTACAGCATTTTTATATGACTTTTCTTATATTGCAGTGGCAAATGAATACAGCGCAAACTTTGGGAATATGGTTTATAAAGGAGAAATAATAAATCATCAATGGAGCAAGACGCTAGAATTTGAAAACTTGTTCAGTGAATATGTAAAGAAATTTATTACGCCAGATATAATTTATTTTTCTGCATTGCGTCCGTTTTATGAAATAAGAATCGTGGAGATGTTTGCAAAATATAAAAAATACTTTCCATATTTCACAAGCTGCAATGAAAATTTTAAAAAACTATGCAACTTAGAAAAAAATGACCTTTGGTGCAAGAAATGTCCGAAATGTGTATTTATTTTTACTATGCTTTCCGCTTTTTTATCTAAAAAAAAAATTTATTCTATATTCAAAAAAAATCTTTTTGATGACAAAGAACTTTTTCCGTTGTTTAATGATTTGTTAGGATTCGGAAAATTAAAACCATTTGATTGTGTCGGGACATTTGAGGAAATGAGAGTCGCGTTTTATATGGCAAGCAAAAAATATAAAAATTCCGCGGCTATAATGAAATTTATGCCGAAAGCGCAAAAAAATATTTCCGAAAAAATGATAAAAGAAGTTTTTAAAACAAATCCCGCGTCCTGCCTTCCAGCAAGATTTAAATTTTCAGGAATTAATAATGCGCTTATTTTAGGATATGGGCGTGAAGGCAAGGCGACAGAAAGATATTTGAAAAATAAATACCCGAATATCAAGCTAGAAATAACCGATAAAGATATGGACAAAAATTATTTAGAAAAACAAAATAATTATGATTTAGTTATTAAGACGCCAGGAATTTCAAAAAAAAAGGTTTTTTGCCCATATACAACAGCGACTAATATATTTTTTTCGGAGATTGATAAATTAAACAGGGCGGGTAAAAAAATAATAACCATCGGCGTAACAGGAAGCAAGGGCAAAAGCACAACCGCTTCTCTGATTTATGCGATTTTAAAAGAAGCAGGAAAAAATGTCCAATTAGTTGGAAATATAGGAAATCCGATGCTTAACTCTTTAATGAAGCCGATTTTGGATACAGAAATTTTTGTAATTGAACTTTCAAGCTACCAGCTTGATGATATTAGTTTTTCTCCGCATATTTCGGTAGTCCTTAATTTATTTCCTGAGCATATGAATTATCATGGATGTATTAAAGAATATTATAGCGCGAAAAAAAATATTATTAATTTTCAAAATGAGCAAAATTTTTTTGTTTTTAATCCAAAAGATATGGGACTTCAAGGCTGGGCAAAGGAATCAAAAGCAAAAAATATTTCTTTTATAGAAAAAATAAATATAGACAATAAAGATATTCTATTAATTGGCGAGCATAATATTGAGAACATAAAAGCCGCGATAACAGCAGTAAAACTTTTAAAAATTTCAGACAAAAATATTAAACGAGCCATAAAAAAATTCACTCCGCTTCCCCATCGCCTTGAATTTATTGGAGAATTTAAGGGTATAAAATTTTATGATGACGCGATTTCAACAACGCCAGAATCAACGATAATGGCTATTAAAACTTTAAAAAATATCCGGACAATATTTTTAGGAGGCGAAGACAGGGGATATGCTTTTTCTGAATTAGAAAAAAATTTAAAAAAATATAAAATAAAAAATATTGTTCTTTTTCCAGACAGTGGCAAACGAATTATAAAAAATAAAATGGGTTTTAATATTTTAGAAACTTGCAGTATGGGGGATGCTGTAATATTTGCATTTAAACATTGCCCAGAGGGAAGCATTTGCCTTCTTTCACCCGCTTCTCCAAGTTATTCTCTTTGGAAAAATTTTGAAGAAAGAGGGGATGAATTTAAGTCTGAAGTAAAAAAATTAACAAATAAAAATTATATTACACTCAGTGCGGACTCAAATATGCGCGACGAAGGAGCGAAGTATCCTGCAGTTTATAATTCTATCTAGGGATTATTCGCCTCGTTCTTCTGCTCAGAATGACGATCCTCGTCAGATATATGCCTTACAAACCAACAATCGGTCTAGAAATTCATGCTGAATTAAAAACAAAATCTAAGATGTTTTGTTCTTGCGAGAATGGGCTTGGATTAGAAAAAGAGCCTAATCGCCATATTTGCCCTATTTGCACGGCGCAACCTGGGATATTGCCGGTTATAAATAAACAGGCGGTGGAAAATATAATAAAAGCAGGATTGGTATTAAATTCGGAAATTCAAAAGGAGTTCAAATTTTTTAGAAAAAATTATTTTTATCCGGATATTCCAAAAGCTTATCAAATAACTTCTCAAGAAGCGCCTCTTGCAATGGGAGGATATATTAAAATTTCAGGAAGAGACATTAGAATTCATCATATTCATTTAGAGGAAGATGTCGGGAAAAATACACATCCAGATGGCGCAAATTATTCTTTAGTTGATTATAATCGCGCGGGGGTTCCTTTAATGGAATTAGTTACAGAACCTGATATTAAGTCAGGCGCGGAAGCAAAATTATTTTGTCAAGAATTACAGCATATTTTAAGAGCTTTAGAGGTGTCAGATGCGGACATGGAAAAAGGCCAGATGCGATGCGAAGTTAATATTTCTGTAAGTAAAGATAATACGCTCGGGATTAAAGTAGAAATAAAAAATTTAAATTCATTTCGGACAGTTGAACGAGCTGTTGATTTTGAGATAAAAAGGCAAACGGAAGTTTTAGAAAATGGCGAGAAAATTATTCAAGAAACGCGCGGATGGGATGATACAAAGCAGAAAACTTTTTCTCAAAGATCAAAAGAAACAGCTAAAGATTATCGATATTTCCCAGAGCCTGATTTGCCTAGTATAAAAATAGGAAAGGAATGGGTAAGAAGAGTTAAATGCGACTTGCCTGAGATGCCGCAAGCAAAAAGAGAAAGATTTATGAAGCAATATGGATTTTCTGAAAGCAATGCGAATATTTTAGTTCTAGATAAAAATTTAGCGGCTTTTACCGAGAAAGTTATTTCGGAACTTAAAGCATGGCTTATAGTTTTAGAAAATATGGAGGGTTCAAAGGATGAAATATGGGTTAATAACAAGCAAAAATTAGTAAAATTAGTGAGCGGATGGCTTATAAATAAATTGCCTCCCTTTCTCGCGGAAGCAAACCAAAATTGGGAGAATGTAAAAATTACTCCTGAAAATTTTTCTGAATTCATAACGGTTATTTATGAAAATAAAATTTCCAGCGCAATCGGTCAGGAATTATTAAAAGAAATGGTTTTAACAGGCAAAGATCCATCTGACATTATGGATGAAAAAAATATGTCGCAGATTAGCGGAAGCGTGGAGATGGATGAGATTATAGATAAAGTAATAAAAAATAATCCCGAGCAAGTCGGGCAATTTAGAGCTGGGAAAGAAACTGTTTTGCAGTTTTTGATTGGACAAGTGATGAAAGAATCCCGCGGGAAAGCAAATCCGCAAATGGCTGACGAAATGTTAAAAAAGAAATTAAAATAATTTATTTAAGAAATTTTTTGCTTAATTCATAAGCTTGCGCATATTCTGAAATCCATTTTATGTTTTTATCTCTTTTAAACCACGTAATCTGGCGTTTCGCGAATTGATGTGAAGCGATTTTTAAGAGATTCACCATTTTATCATATTTTAGTTTGCCTTGCAGATATTGCGAAATAAATTTATATTCTAATCCAAAAGCTTCAAGCCGTTTCATGGAAACGGCTTCTTTATGCAATCGTTTTACTTCTTCAACCATCCCCTCTTTCTCTAATCTTATATCAATCCTTTGATCAATTTTAGTGTTCACTGAGTCCTTTGTAGATTTTATACCTAACAATAAACACCTATACTTCCCTTCTTTCTTTTGCTCTTCCCGAAGTTTTGTAATAGGTCTTTTGCAAGAATTCATAATTTCAATGTATCTGATCATTCTTCTTTTGTTATTTTGAATAATTTTTTCATCTAACTTAGGATCTAATTTTTTTAATTCTTTCAATATTTTTTCATTGCTCCAACTATCTAATATTTTCCGTAATTTTAAATTAGGTTTTGCCTCATTAAGGAGCGGGGTGCCTTCAACGATAGATTGGATATACAATCCTGTCCCACCGACTAAAAAAGGAGTTTTACCCCTTTTTATAATATCATCAATAGCTTTATAGGCTAATTTTTGATATTTTGCTAAAGAAAATTTTGTGTTTGGCGATACAACATCAATTAAGTGGTATGGAATTTTAAATCGGCGGCTCCATTGTGGCTTTAGCCCCGTGGAGCCTTTTTGCGCATTTTTTTTTATACCAATTTCATATTCCTCTAAATCTTTTCCAGTTCCAATATCCATTCCGCGATAAACCTGTCTTGAATCAGCGGAAACTATCTCGCCATTAAAACAAGAAGCAAGTTTAACTGCTAACTTTGTTTTCCCGACCGCTGTCGGACCGAGTATTACGATTAGTTTAGTTTTTTTTTCCATAAAAAATAATTATTTTACTTTATAAACTAATTTTCTTTTTCCCCACATACTTTTGTAAAACCTCCGGCACGCGGACAGAGCCGTCTTTTTGCTGATAATTTTCTAAAATAGCAATCAGGATGCGAGGAGACGCAATCACTGTATTATTAAGACCATGCGCAAATTTTTTCTCTCCATTTTCATCTTCGTATTTTATATTCAAACGCCGCGTCTGCCAATCGCCCAAATTAGAACAAGAATGAGTTTCGCCATAATTATTTCGGCTCGGCATCCATGTTTCTATATCGTCCATTCTATATTTCCCTGCCCCCATATCGCCGGTGCATGTCTGGACAATTCTATACGGCAATTCTAATTCCTGCAAAATTTCTTCGGCAATCTTTCGCATTTCTTCAAAATATTTCATTGAAATATTATAATCATTTTCACAAAGTATGACTTGTTCAATTTTCATAAATTCATGGATTCTAAAAAGTCCTTTTGTGTCTTTTCCATAGCTTCCCACTTCGCTCCTGAAACATGAAGAAAATCCGCATATTTTTATGGGCAGATCTTTTTTATTTATCACTTCTTTTGCATAATATGCAAGCAACGCTGGTTCTGCTGTTCCTGCTAAAAAAATCGGATCTTTTATTTCTTCTCCGCTTTCCATTTTTCCAGGGTTTGCAACTTGAAATATTTCTTCGCGTCCGAATGGGAAATGTCCGCTACCATAAAGAGCAAATTCTTTAACTAATACCGGATTTATCATCGGCACAAACCCTTTTTTAACCATTTTAGTAATTGCATACATCATAATTCCCATCTGCATTAATGTAGCTTCATTCTTTAAAAAATATCCTCTGAATCCATGCGCCTTCACTCCTTTTTCTAAATCAATAAGATCTAAATTTTTACCAAGTTCAATATGATCTTTTATTTCAAAATTAAATTTTTTCAGCTCTCCCCACCTTTTAATTTCCACATTGTCCTCGCTAGTTTTACCAATAGCCGTATCTTCGGACGGAATTTGAGGAACTGAATACATCAAATTTTGATAAGTTTTATCAGTTTTTTTAAATTGTTCTTCAATTATTGCAATCTTTTCTTTAAGCTCCCTGCCCTCATTGATTAAACCATCGTCGGATTTTCTCTGCGTTTTCTTCATAATCTTTGCAATCTCGTTCCTGCGCGCGCGCAGAGCGTCAATTTCCTGCTGTAATTTTCTTCGCTCATCATCAGTTTTCAATAGTTCGTCAATGTCTAATTTGATGTTTTTATTTTTAATAGCCGCTTTAACCTTGTCTTTGTTTTCTTTTATGAATTTTATGTCTAACATATAGTTTTAAAAATCAAAAAACAAAAACATTTTAAAGTTATTTGTTTATTGATAAATATTCATTATTATTCTACTCTATCACCTTTTTTAGCTAAAAGCAAGCATTTTAATATACTAATTTCCACCCGCTAAAATCAACATTATCGCTAACCTCTATTCCATGCCCGTCAGGATTAAAATTTATATTATGCGGTCCGCTCGCGTCCCCCCACCAATTATTTTGCGCGTTAACAATATCGCTTGAATTATTTACAATCCCATATCCTAAATTATTTTCAAAAATCGTATCTGTAATATTCACACTCTCCGCTTTTTTAACTACAATACCATTGAAAATCTTTTTCCCTTCTGAATCTCCACTAATAAGAGAATTTTTTATTTCTATATTACCGCTTTCTATAAGCACTATTTCATCTGCAAAACTCCCTCCTCGTATTTCAAAATTATTTATTTTAATATTACCAGTAATGCCTAATGCGCCATATTTTAAAATAACATGATCTAATTCGGAAAAATCCTCGTTCGCCATATTGTATAAAAAAACCGCTTTCCAATCCCCAGCTCCAGGTGATGTTAAAGCGCCATCATTATTACTATCTCCATAAACATCATCTAAAAAGGAAGTAAAAATTATGGGCCATTTCTTAGAACCATTTGCAATAATTTGCGCATTTTCACCAATTGTAGCAAGCATCCCGTTATTTAAAAATTTTAAAATAGCACCTTGCTCTATTTTTATCTTACCATTCACAACCACTGTCCCAATTGAATAAGGGCTTTGCATTTTTGTAAATAAAAAATCTTCATTTATGACTCCATCAATATATGTAATTTTATGCGGTTCTATTGCATTTGCTTTTGTCGCGCTATTTATAGATTTCGGAGTGCCGTTAATCGCATTGCCATCTGCGTCCAAACCGTTTTTTGTTACGCCATCGTTTGACGCCCAATTACTGCTGTCATTTCCAGATTCAACTGGATTTATCCTCTCCATTGTTTTCTTAGAAGAATTATCGCCTTTCCCAAACCATTTGTCTGAACAATTTATGTGTTCAATAAAATTTCCGTCTGCATCTTTTAGGAATAATTCTTCGCCATCGTTTCTAAGCGCAGTATCAGATGCGCCGGAATAAGTTTGATCAGCTGCTATATCGCTGATTGCCTGATCGTCATAACCTCGTTCTAAAAGATAATATCCGTATGGAGCTATTTTTCCAGCTAAAGTAATACTGGGATTACCATCAACAGCATTTAATGTCCAGCCAGTTAAATCCAAAGTAAAACCAGTATTATTATATAACTCAATCCATTCATCAAGATAATCAGCGCTCGTGCCCATCCACGCAATTTCATTTATTACTACGGTTAAATCAGGCTTATTTGCTTTTTCTATTTTAATTTCCGCAGATTCACTCTTATCTCCATCAGCTTCTACAACATAAGCTGAAATCTCGCTAACGCCGGTTTGAAGAACAATATTTTCTATTTTCCAATTCCCAATTTCATCAACCAGATTTTCCCCTCCTTTATAAGGAGGGGCCAGGGGTGGTTTAATTTCAATAATTACCGTTTTCCCAACATCTGTTAAATCAGCAGTCCCGCTAACTGAAAAAGTATCAACATCATAATCAAAAATATAATTATTTGTTGGATAAATAATCACTGGAATTTTCGGAAAAGTCAAATTCATCCTTGTACACTTAATTTGTTCACTGGATGCCAACGACCAATTTTCTATGTTTCCAGCCTTATCAACCGCCCTAACCATAAAGCATAAATTTTTTCCGTCCAGCGAATTATCTTCTATTTTAAAAATAGCGCTAGCCGCGCTAGCCGCCATTTCAAAGTCTTTCCAATTATCACCTTCCACGTTCCACATCAAATCATAATAATCAATCCCGCTAATAATATCCCCATAATCTATTCCAGCCCACTCTATCATAAAATTTGCGCTATTTACTTTTGCTAAATCTTTTAAGCTTGAAATCGGCGGAAGCTTATCTTCTAATATTATTTCTTTTTTAACCTCATCTTTTGCCTCTTCATTTTTATCTTTGCTTTCTTTATTATCTTCATCTGAATTTTCTTTATTTTCAGATTCAGATGCGCCAGTTACGAGGATAAAAGGAGGAGATTGAGGTGTCGGATTATTATTGCCAATATTTTTAACGGATGCAGTTTTATCGTTTGCTTGACTTGTTTCTTGTGGTGCTGGAGGTGTCTTTTGTTTTTTGCAAATTTCCGAATATATTCCTCGCTTTTTATCTTCTGCTTCTTTTCCCGCATTGCGAATTTCATTTATTCTAGTATTATCTATCATTACCGGGCAGTTTTTCATATAGCTTTCACAAGTAAAAAATTCTCCACGCCCTTCCCTAGCTAAAATTTTATTAACAAATAAAGTATTCGCGTAAACATATCGCAAAAGACGTCCGTAAGTATCTTTATCCGCTCCGCTATCGCTAATTATATTTATTTCTTTAATATTTTCTAGTAAAGATTTATTCCTTTCACTTGCCGCCCAAGCTAAACATTCATCATCTTCGCTTCCTTCTTTGTTTAATTCAGGAGTATCAACTCCAATATATCTCACACGTCTTCCGTCTTCTAATTCAATCGTATCTCCGTCAATAACATATTTAATTTTTACTAATTCACCATCTTTTTCTCCAGCCTTTGATTGCCCTTGCGTCTCGTTTAATACTTGCTCTTTAATATTTAATATTTTTTCGTTTCCTTCTTCCACATTCTTAATTCCTAATTCGTAATTCATAATTCCCACATCTTCCGCTTTCTTCTGCGTTAAATCCGCGTTGGTATCCGCATCTGATCCGCGCGTCTCGCCAGAAACAGCCTCGCCTAAAACTTTTCCACTGCTTTCTTTTATAACATCCACGCTATTTTTCACAACATCATTAAGCAAATTTGCTATTTCATCAGCGCCTTCTTTTTGAAGTTGCGCAGGATTCGGATTTTGAGCTGAAGAATTTACAACCGCTTTACTTAAAACATCATTTACAGTTAACTGCGCAGTTTCTTTTGTAAATATGGACACTAATTTAGTAGCAGTATTTCCTATTGCGCTTTTCACGCTATTGTATGCGCTAGCCGTTGTATCTGCTACAGTATTAAACGCATTTGCCAAAGCTATTTTTTTGCTAGCGAGCCATGAGAGCGGTTGCTCTTCTTGTTTTTTTCCTGCTTCTTCATAAAAAAGTTTTATAATTCCCGCCCCATACGAAACCGCCTTCGGCGCTAAGTTATTGAAGTAGGATTGGTGGATGATGGGATCGTCTATGATATATTTTGTTTCATCATTTTTTATTACATCATACCAATTAAATTCATTGTAATCACTTAAGGCTGTTAATCCACCTTGTGAATTATAATGGAATTCAAATTTTCGTCCATCATTTAATTTTTCTATTTTACTATTAATAATTTTGGGTAAATTATATTTTTGTATATTAATTGTATCTTTACTAAAAAAATTAGTATTAGTGTAATATGCTAAGTCAGAAAAACATTGATCTAAATCATTGCAATTTATAAGAGAAATATTAGAAAAATTTATTTTATTATCTTTAATATAATTATCCACCCAAGTTTCGTAAGGCTCATCTGCGATTCCATGCCCGTCGTCGCGCGTATGCGCAGGGACTGCCATATCTTCTAGCAAATGCAAAATATGTCCTAAAGCAATATAAGCTTTTTCTTTATCTCCGTTTTGATAATAATAAATTGCTGATTCCCATGAATAATCCCCCTTCCCTAGCAATGGCGCGGTTTGAGCAGTAGAACTATGCGCCCATTGAATCGCAGTTTTAGCGATATTTGCCGCAATCCCATCTTTTAGGGCAGTTTTATAAATTGGATCATAAAAATGATTCATATACCGAGGATCAGCGTCCTCTTCTATGCTTCCCTTTTTCATCCATTCTATTTCCTGCGCAGTAATTTGTTCCCCTGCCGTTTTGTTAAATAATTTAACGACTTGTTCTGTAAGCGCTGGATGCGTAATTTTATCTCCGTAAGAGGAAACAAAAAAATAACCGTAAAATACGCTTCCTAAAATTAAGCAAAATAAAAAAACATATTTACTAAATTTTTTCATAAATTAAAATATAGTTCCCCTCTATTAAGCGGGGCTAGGGGTGTGTTATTTCTAAAATATTTAATCTGTAATTTAGAGATTATCTATTTTCCAATCCCCCTTATTATCTTTTTCAAAAAAAATATGGTGTGGAATAATGTCTCCCATACTGTCAATGTTATCAAAGGTGTAAGTTGTTAATACTTCTCCATCTGATTCTAATTTCAGCTCAGTTAAATCTTGTTCCATTTCCTGCATAAATCCTTTTTCTTTTATTTTCTTTAAATTCTCCTTCCACTCCCCCTGTTTCTCCTCAACAAAACACTCCGCAGCCACTTCCACATCCTCATTTTTTAAAGCCTCTTTTAGCTTTGCGTAAGTTTGCTCCGGAGTAGTGCGAGTAGGAATATTAGCCTTGTTATTTAGCGCGTGAATCTGATCTAAATCTTTTTGCGTTAGATTATCTAACCATTCTTCTTGAACGCTTTTAGGACCTTCTAAAGTTAAAACCCAAATTAAAAAAATAACAGCTAAAATAATTAGGATTATAATTATTTTTTTCCATAATTTGCAACACTTTTTTTCTTTCGGCTGTTTTAAATTTTGTTCTGAATTTTTATTGTTATTCATATAATTTATTATACCATTTTAAGATTTTTTGAGCAATTAAAACTATTCAGGAACAGGCAAGCCTATTTTTTGCAAAGGAATATAGCTAAAATAATAAGAACATCCATTTATTGAAATAATATAATCTAAAACATCTTTATATTCAGGTTTTTTAAACCAATCATTCAAAATGTAAATAAATTGAACTTCAATATTTAATCGCGATAAAAGTTTTCTGTATTGCTTAATTTTAAAATCACAAGTCTGCAATTTTTCGTCAGTTGAACCAGTAACTCCCTGAAATTTAATTTCTAAGATAAACATTGTATTGTTTACGATAACAAAGATTGCATCGTCTGGGAGCAGTCTTTTTGAAATAAATTTTTTATAATCTATCTCGTTATTTTCTAAATATTTATACAATTCATATTTTTTAAAAGATAAAGCAACTTTTTTACCGTTATAAAAAATTTCACTCCCTTTAACACTGTAATTTTTTTGTGATTTTATAAAAGTTAAAAATTCCACTTTCCCTTCAAAATAAAGCCCTGTTTTTGTATTAGCACCGCCAATTCCATTTTTTTTCATAATATTAAAAATTAAATTATAAATTTATAAGTTCTTTCATCGTATTTTTTTGTTAAAAATTATTAATTTATTATATCACTGTTCTAATTCAAAAGCGAATGTGCCAACAATCTTATCTTCGTCTTCAATCACAACATCAATATAATTTAATCCTAACATGCCCGCCAGTTTCAATCTATGTTGTCCATCTAACA
>JAZDEU010000048.1:0-27354 GCA_043808545.1 bacterium
CTTTTTTCTTTTTACTTTTTAGCTTGCTAAGCTCTGACTTGGACAATTTGATTTTGTACATAGATTTTGCTATAATTAAAATAATTAATAATATATTATTTTATTATAGCAAATCCTATTTAGTTTAGCAAATTAGTATAACGGCAAAAGGTGAGATGCTCGCGGCAAATATCTACATGTCCACAGCAAAGTAACAGATGTAGCAAACAACAAGCCAGTTCGTGTCTACACAACTGGCTTTTTTCTTTGCGCGTTTTTTTGACTAAAATTCAAGGATGTGGTTAAATGAATATATAAACTCAAAACGCAAAATTCAAATGTCAAAACCGCAACTCAAAACTAAAAATTTTTAGAATATCATCTTTCGGTTTTTAAGTTTTTAGTTGTAGATTTGAGTTTTGAACTTTTAGTTTTGACTTATTGTTATGTCTAATAAATTTGTAAAAAATGAAGAGGAGGTTTTAAAGTTTTGGGACAAGAATAAAATTTTTGAAAAGTCGGTTGCTAAAGATGCGCCTATGGGCGACTATGTTTTTTATGATGGTCCGCCGTTTGGAACAGGTGAGCCGCATTATGGTCATCTGCTGTCCAGCATCTGCAAAGATGTGGTTCCGCGCTACTGGACTATGCGAGGGTACAGAGTGGAACGCCGATGGGGATGGGATTGTCACGGATTGCCGATAGAAAATATTATTGAAAAGGAAATGGGGATTAGTGGTAAGAAGCAGATTGGGGAAATGGGAATTGATAAATTTAATGAAGCGTGCAGGACGCGCGTTTTAGAGTATGCTGATATTTGGGATAAGATGATTCATCGCATCGCTAGATGGGTTGAGTTTAAAAATTCATATAAGACGATGGATAAGGATTTTATGGAATCTGTTTGGTGGGGATTTAAGCAGTTGTGGGACAAGGATTTAATTTATCAAGGAAGAAAAGTTTTATTATATTGCCCGAGATGCGAAACGCCGATTTCTAATTTTGAAGTGGCGATGGACAATAGTTATAAAGAGATCACGGAAACGAGCGTTTATGTGAAGTTTAAAGTGAAAAAAGAAAGTTTAACTGCTTCTAAGAATGAGATCCTTCGCTCCGCTCAGGATGACGCGGTCTATGTTTTGGCGTGGACGACGACGCCTTGGACTTTGCCTGCGAATGTAGCGCTGGCGGTATCTGATAAGGAAGAAATTAAATATACAATTTGTTTATTCAAAAATTTTGAAACAAAAAATATAGAAAAATATATCTTTTCTAATGGTTTTATATTAAAATTGGGTGAGTTAGGATATATCAAGACTGACAGAAAAGTAACTGATAAAGATGTGGAAAAATATAAATCACAAGGGTATTCAGGTTGTTATGAACTTGGTCCAGAGATAAAAGGCAAAGATTTAGTCGGTTTAGAATACGAGCCGTTGTTTGATGTGCCAGCTCTTCGTGAAAGCGGGAAAAAAGTTTATTATGTCGCGCCAGCTGATTTTGTGACAACGGAAGACGGAACTGGCGTTGTGCATACTGCCGTTGTTTATGGAGAAGATGATTATAATTTAGGATTAAAGTTGGACTTGCCTGTTATTCCAGCGTTAGATGAGAAAGGACATTTTAATGATACTGTCCCGCAATTCAAAGGAGTATATTTTAAGGCGGCGGATAAAATGGTCATTGAAGATTTAGAAAAAAGAGGATTACTTTTTCAGGCAGCGCCGTTTAAACATCCATATCCGTTTTGCCATAGATGCGATACGCGGCTTTTTTATAATGCTATTCCAGCGTGGTTTATTGATATTAAAAAATTAAAAAAGCGGATGCTGGAATTAAATGAAAAAATAAATTGGTATCCGGAACATCTGAAAAATGGCAGGTTCGCGCAAGGGATTGAGCAAGCGCCAGACTGGAATATTTCGCGAAACAGATATTTTGCAACCCCGATTCCAATTTGGGAATGCGCAAAATGCGGAGAAAGAGAAGTCATTGATAGTGTTAAAAAATTAAAAGAAAAAAGCGGAGAAAAAGAAATTAACGATATTCATAGTCATTTTATTGATAAATTAAAATGGAAATGCTCAAAATGCGGCGGAGAAATGAAACGGATTAAAGAGGTATTTGACTGCTGGGTTGAGTCTGGTTCAATGTCGTTCGCGCAGATGCATTATCCTTTTGAGAACAAAGAAAAATTTGAAAAAGTTTTTCCAGCTCAATTTATTGTTGAATATATTTCACAAACACGAGCGTGGTTTTATGTTATGCATGTCTTATCCGCGGCGATTTTTAATTCAAACAGTTTTGAAAATGTACTCACAACAGGGGTTATTTTAAATGAAAAAGGAGAGAAGATGAGCAAGTCAAAAAAAAATTATCCTGATCCATATAAAGTTATAAATGAATTTGGCGCGGATGCTTTGAGGTTTTATTTAATGAGTTCGCCGGTTATGCGCGCGGAAAATTTATTTTTCAATGAAAGGGATTTAAGGGATGTGTTTAGAAAAAATATAATGTTATTATGGAATGTTTATACATTTTATGAGATGTTCGCCGAAGCGTCGCAGTCCCCTGCGGGAGACTGCGACGGAGATGAAATGTATGCGGATGCGCCGCAGTCCGCTAAAGGAGACTGCGGCGGAGAAAAAAAGTTCAAAGTCAATATTGGGAGTGATAATATTTTAGACAAGTGGATTTTAGCAAAATTAAGGGAATTAGTGAGCGGAGTTACGGAGAATATGAATAAGTATGATATGCCGCGATCTGTAAAATTGATCACAGATTTTATTGACGATTTATCAACTTGGTATTTGCGCCGGTCAAGAGACAGGTTTAAAGGCGATGACCTCGCTGATAAACAGGCGGCGTTAGCTACGACCAAATATGTTTTAACGGAATTGGCGAAAGTTATGGCGCCATTTATGCCATTTATTGCGGAACAGCTTTGGCAGAAAACGACCGGGTATAATTTTGAGGATGAGAATAGAAGTGTGCATTTGGAGGAGTGGCCTGCGGCAGAATTAAGAATTAAGAATCAAGAATTAAGAATTTCAGAAAAAATACAATTAGATGATTCCCTTCTTGAGAGGGGCAAATGGTGTGCGGACGATCAGAAAATTTTAGAAAAAATGACAATGGTTAGAAAAATTGTGGAGATAGGGATGGCGTTAAGGGCGGAGGCGAATATTAAAGTGCGCCAAGCTTTATCAAAACTGGAAATTAAAAAATCTGTCCCCACGCTGGAAGTTGACTTTAGAATTAAAACAGAAAGGTATACACTGGAAAATGAATATGCGGACTTAATAAAAGATGAGTTAAATGTGAAGGAAGTTGTATTTGTTGATGAAATTTTTGAAGGTCTGGTGAAAACAGATGACGGAGATTTACATTTAGGACTTGACACTGAACTGACTTTGGAATTAAGGCAAGAAGGCGTTTCTCGTGAACTAGCGCGTCAGATTAATTCTATGCGAAAAAAATCTGGACTCACTATAAATGATCGGGTGAAAATATATTATTCCACTGAAAGCGATTTTATCTGTGAAGTGATTTTAAAGCTGGGAGCAGAGATTATGAAGGATACATTGGCTATGGAAATTATTTCTGAAAGCAGAGATGGAATGAACGAAGTTAAAATTGGGGAAGAGATTTTAAAGTTGGGAGTTGAGAAAATATAAAGTATTTAGTATTAAGCGATGCGACTCGTTTATTTTTTAAAAATGTTTGCGGGCGGGTGTATGCAATAAATTTAAAATAATATGCAACAAGAATTTATCAAGGTTATTTATTTTTGGATAATCGGATTTTTTTTGGCGATTTTAGAAATTCAAATTGAAGGCGAACACGGATGGGCGGAAAAATTACCCACATGGCGCGCTAAATCTGGCAGTAAGCTGGATAAATTATTTAAGAAGCTGGCTTCAGAAAAAGATTTGACTGGCTATCATATAGTTTTAATGACTTTTATTTTATTATTTTTTCATCTGCCATTTATCTGGAGCTGGCAGTGGAATTTACTTGCTGAATTAGAATTATTAAGTATTTTTATATTATTCGCCGCGGTTTGGGATTTTTTATGGTTTGTTTTAAACCCGAAATTTTCATTAAGAGTTTTTAACGCAGAGCATGTTTGGTGGCATAAAAAATGGCTTTGGAAATTTCCAGTTGATTATTATGCCGCTATTATTTTGTGCATTGCGTTTCTTTTGCCCGAATTGATAATAACTGGCGGACTAACTTTTTATAAGATGATAATTTTACTTGGCTTAAATTTACTTCTGACTATGTTGACAGTAATATTCTATCCAAAAGCATTTTGATATTTTTATCCGAAAAAAGACAGATGTTTGCCAAGTTGCATCCCTCTTTTCTTTTCTCCGACATCAACATCTATCCATCTATTGTCTCATAAGATTGCCGCCAATTAAAATTTTTTGGCTTATTTAAACAAAATTTATTTTTAGAGCAACTTACAAATTTTTGCTAATTTAAGTTAAATTCCGAATTTCAGTTCGCCCTTTGGAGACAAGCTCATTATGGCAAAATAATAATTTTAAAAATTTTATATCTTTCCCAAATCCAAATACTCATCCACCTTTATTTCTTTCACAAAATCCGGCATATGGCTTATTAAAATTATCGCGCCTTCATATTCATTGATGGCTTTTGCGATAACTGGAATGTGGCGAAAATTTATATGATTGGTCGGCTCGTCTAAAATTAAAATTCCCGGCCGCATCAAAACTAACCGCGCAAAAGACAATAACGCTTTCTGCCCTTCGGAAAGATGGAAGACTTTATGCCCCATCAAATCTCCAGTAATAAGAAATCCAGCCGCGATTGCGCGCATTTTTTGCTGATCAATTCCGTCAGCTCGGACGCTATCAAGAGAATCAAAAACTGTGTCATCAAAATTAAGAGTGGCGAAATCCTGGCTGTAATAACCCACGCAGACGCCGTCAGCTATTTTCGCTCCTTCATTTTTTCCTGAAACTAAAGTTCGCAATAAAGTACTCTTGCCTACCCCGTTCGGACCTGATACTAGCATGCGCGTCCGTTTTTTTAAAATTTTATTCACTTCTTTTATAACAGCCTTATGATCGCGGATAACTTTTACTGATTTAATTATAACAGTATCTCCGCCGCCTATATCCTGCGCGGGTATTTTAAAATCCCTAATTGTTTTATCCTCTCGTCTAACATCCACTTTATTTTCTTCCAGCTCTTCTGTTTCATCTTGCATTTTTTTTGCCAAGCGCCTCATCTTTCCTCCTTTATGCGAGAAAAAATTAGCCTTGTCTTTTCTATCCTTAATCTGCTTTTCTAACTGAGTATTTTTCTTGCGCTCTCTCTCAACGCGGTTTGCTATTTCTTCAACTACCGAATAATAATCTCCGATGTACATTTCTAATTTCTTCGTAAAAACATCTAAATAAATAACTCCTTCAGTAAAACAATTTAAAAAGTCCGCGTCATGAGATATAACAATAACTGTTTTATCATACATCACTAAAAATTCAATCAAATGATCTATTCCAGCCTGATCAAGATTATTCGTCGGCTCATCAAGAAGTAAAATATCTGGATTCTGAATTAACGCAAAAGCGAGCAATAGCCGCGCCTGCTGACCACCGGAAAGATCTCCGACAATTCTATCAATAGGAACATTAAGATTAACCGCTTCCATAACCTTGCTTATCCTGCTTCTAATATTTCCTGGAACTGGATTAAAAGCTTTAGAAAAATATGCCTCAGCCGTCAAAGGAAAATACTCTCGGGCGACGACCTGCAAAGCGGTTCCAATTGTCGCGCCGTTAGTTATAGAAATAGTCCCGCGCTTCGGTTTAAGTTCGCCTTTAATCAAAGAAAAAACCGTGCTTTTCCCAGCGCCATTTTGCCCCATCAATGTAAATTTCGCGCCTCTGCGTACGCTAAAACTAGCCTCTTCTAAAATAGGTCTCTTTTCTAAATATTCATAAGTTACTACATCAAATCTTAAAAGGACTTCTTCTGGCATATAAATAAAGTTGCGAACATACTCGGAGTCAGACTCCTGCTAGGCGCAATATTCAAATTTCTATATATTTAATTTAAAAAAACAACCATAAAAGTTGCTATATTTATTCAAATTCCTTTTTATAATACGACAAAACATCACAAAAGTCAAATTTAATTTTTGCCATTCATAATTCTGCGAATCGGCTTATACAATATTCTATGTTCCGCGCAGATCCCATATTTCAATAAAGCATCGCTATGCAACTTCGTCCCATAGCCTTTATGTTTATCAAAACCATATGCAGGATATTTAATATGCATATCTTTTAATATATTATCTCTCGTAACTTTTGCGATAATAGATGCCGCGGCAATAGAATAAATTTTAGCATCCCCGTCTTTTATATATTCGCGAGTGGCAGGTCGCCTAAAAAGTGCGTCATTCTGAATGCCTGCCTGCCCAAACAGATAGCCACCGAGTGGTTTGTCATCCCGAGCGTAGCCGATATTTTTGTCATCCCGAGCGTAGCCGAGGGATTCCTCCACTTCGGTCGGAATGACAGAACGACTTTGGTTGGAACGATAATGTTTTTTTTTCCAGCACACCCCATCTATCAGCGCATAATCAGGTTCCATGTCTAACCCATTAATAGCCATTTCAAAAGCTTTTACATTTGCCCGTCCTATGTTATACTGATTTATATATTCAATATCAATTATTCCAACAGACCAGCTTAAAGCGGTTTTCTTTATTTCAAAAAATATTTCCTCGCGCTTTTTCTCCTTAAGCAATTTTGAATCGCGCGCGCCAGCAATTATTTTTCCATTCGCTGGCATTATGACAGCCGCCGCTACCAACGGTCCCGCCCACGCTCCGCGACCGGCTTCGTCAACGCCAGCGATAAATTTATAGCCTTGCGATCTCAGATGATGTTCGTATGTTTGGGTGGGAAATATCATATTCTATAATTTTAAACTTCTATTCGTCTTAAGTATATGCTAAAATCTCTCTTAAAACAATATTACGGTTTCACAAGCTTCCGTCCCGGGCAGGAAGAAATAATAAACGACATACTTGCTGGAAAAAATGTAATCGGAGTAATGCCTACTGGAGGAGGAAAATCTTTATGTTTCCAGCTTCCAGCCTTGATGAAAGATGGAGTCGCTATTATTATTTCCCCGCTTATCGCTTTAATGAAAGATCAAGTTGACAGCCTAAAAAATAAAAATATTCCCGCCTCGTTTATAAATAGCTCAATTTCACCAGCTCAAATACAAGAGACGCTTAATGAAGTAAAAAATGGAAAATGCAAAATTTTATACATCGCTCCAGAAAGATTTTACAGCCGCGAATTCACAGAACAACTTAAAAAAATAAAAGTATCATTATTCGCTATTGACGAAGCGCATTGCATATCTGAATGGGGGCATGATTTTAGACCAAGTTATGTTCGCCTTCGTTATGCGATTGAAATGCTGGGCAGTCCGCCAGTACTCGCGCTCACCGCCACCGCCACTCCTGAGGTGCGCGAAGATATAAAAAAACAGCTTGAAATTCTAGACGCATCTTGTTATATAACAGGCTTTGATCGCCCAAACTTGCGCTACTTTGCTCTAAGATGCAATGATCAAGAAAAACAAGAAAATATTTTAAACTATGCCCAAGAAAATGACGGGCCTGGAATTATTTATATGGGAACGCGCAAAAAAGTTGAAGATATGGTCAACTTTTTAGAAAGTTATGGAGTCGCGGCTTATGGCTATCACGCGGGAATGGAGGCTGCTGACAGAACAAAAATTCAAGAAAATTTTATGCTTGAAAAGAAAAAAATTATTGCCGCGACTAACGCTTTTGGATTAGGGATTGATAAAACAAATATCAGATTTGTAATTCACTTTGATCTTCCCGGAACTTTAGAAAGCTATTATCAGGAATCGGGCCGCGCCGGCAGAGACGGATTATCATCAGACTGCATTTTATTATATTCTCCGCAAGACAGATTTTTGCGCGAGTTTTTTCTTTCAGGCGAAAATCCTTCGCAGAAAATAATTAAAGAAGTTTATTCCGTATTAAAAGCGCAAATAGATGATCCGATTTTATGCACTTACAAAGACATAACAAGCCAATTATCAGAAAGCGTGCCGGAAATGGCAATAAGTTCAATTTTAAAAACTTTTGAAAAACATAATATAATTGAGCGGCCGGAGCAACGAAGCATAAACGGATATTTGCAATTTCTAAAACCGGCAAGAGAGATAAAAGAAATGGTGAGCGCGCGGGCAAAAACGCAAATCGCGCTGATAGATTATTTAATTTACGCATTTTCCGGAGAGCTTGAGCAGGGAATAAATATAAATGTTGAAGAAATTTTAAATTCCGCAGGCGTAAAACGGGATACGATGGCAAGAATGATGAAAAAACTTCAGGATCTTAACGCTGTAAACTATGAGCCGCCTTTCAGAGGAAGCGAAATTAGTTTACTAAAGCGGGTTTCTGACGAAGATCTGGAAAAAATTATTGACTTTGCCGCGTTAGAATATAAAAAAGATAGAAGCTACTCAAAACTGGATATTATGGAAAATTATGTTTACCATTTCGGCTGCCGGCGAAAATATATACTAGACTATTTCGGCGAATCGCACTCTGGCGATTGCGGAGGCTGCGATAATTGCTTCTCACGCGAAAACACACGAATGTGAACACGAATAGACGCTAAAAAAAAGCGCGCCGTTGCAAATTTTTATCTCAACACGCATAATTTACTAAATACTCCCGAGCACTAATCCGCCAAGTCGGCAAAAGAATTAAGATAAATATTCCGCCATCATCCTTTTTCATAGCCGCAAAAAAATACTGGAATTCCAAATTAAAAAACTTATCAACAGATTTTTTTAAATTTTCTTTATCTAATTTCTCATACCTTTCCAGCTGGATATTTCCTGCTTGTTCAACTCCTTTAACCCAAATAGTATCAAAATGCGACAGTACTCCGCAACGCCATTCATTAAATGTCATAGTGCTAATAGAAATTTTACCATTATTTTTAAATTCAGATGATACAATAACGAAAATTATCCCCTTTTCTGAATCCAACTTTTTCTTTGACATTTTTTTCATTTAATACCCCTCGCTAATCTGCGCTGAAAATTAGCATCTGTAGCCGTCATTGTCGGCAACAAAAAAATAGTTATTCTTTTACCTGTCTCCCTTTTTTTTGAAATATGGTAAATCTCTCGCATCGGTCTTTTGCCAGCCACCCTCTTAATAGCGTCGCTCCAGCTTTCTTCGTCTGCGCAAATAACTTCCACTAATTCTCTTTCCTTATCGCAGAATGTAATATGAATTTTATCTGCGGAAAGAAATTTTCGCACCTCTCTTTTTGATAAATTGCATATATCCAAATCAGCTGTTAAAGAAAATCCTTGCACAAAACTACTTAACGCAGGATATGCAAGTAAATATCGCTCATACTCCTTTTGAGTTATCAAAGCCTCCCCCCCCCTTCTTTCGTTTTAAAGAACATCGCCCACTTAAAATTTTTCCTCTCAAAAATGTACTGCTTTTATACTAATTCCACTGATAAAAAATGTCAAGATAAATAAAAAAACAGCCGTATGGCTGTTATAAATTATCCCATTCTTTTTTATCAATCCCTGCTTGCCGTAAAATTTCATTTACCAACCCTGCGCTAATATCACTTTTATGATCATTAGGAATATGAAGTTTAAGCGATTCTTTAATCATAAAAAAATGCTTACCTCCGCTATGTGGTCCATCAAATCCTAATTTTTTCAAATTCAGAATTAACTTTTTTAAAGTAATATTTTTAGGCATGTTTAAAAGCAGATAATTTAACTCTGCGATTAATCTTATCTGAAAGTTCAGGGATGCTATCGCCATCCTTTAATTTTAAAATCAACCACTCTTCTAAAACTTCCCGTAACGATTCACGGCAATCTTCTAATTTTTTCTCTGAAGCCCAAACTCCCGGCAAATCCCGAATTTCACCAAAATAAGACCCGTCTTCAAGCATTTTATATCGCGCTTGATTTAATTTTTTATATATATATTCTGTAAGCATATATTTATAATATATTCTATTTTTATTTCATAGTCAAGCACATCCGTATATCTGTCTAAACTCCGCCGGCAACGGCGCTTCAAATTCTTTCCACTCCCCGTCTAAATCAGAAAATCCTAAATGCCAAGCATGCAAAAACAGACGATCTCCAAACCGCAAAGTCGGCTTTAATTTTCTTGGCTTATATATTTTATCGCCAACAATCGGATGCCCATACGCGTTTAGATGAGCGCGAATTTGATGTGTTCGCCCTGTCTTAATTTTCGCGGAAAGCAATGTCCATTTCGCCAAATCTTTTAAAACTGTAAACTCCGTAATCGCTTCCCTCCCGCCCTGCGCCACAGAACGCGCCGCCATTTTTACGCCGTCTTTCTCGCTCCGAGCGATTGGAAAATTTATTATTCCATTCGGCTTACTCACAACTCCATAAACTAACGCGATATATTCTTTCTTTGTCGTTCTTTCTTGAAATTGTTCTTTTAATTTTAAAAACATCTTTTGCGTTTTCGCAATTACCATAACACCAGAAACATCTTTATCTAAACGATGGACAATTCCAGGCCGTGCGGGATCATCGCCTGCTTTTTTTATTTTAGGATATTTCGCTATTAAAATATCAGTTAAAGTATTTTTCTCATTATGAACGCCGGGATGCGCAACTAAACCGCACGGCTTGTTTATCACTAAATAATCCTCCGTTTCGGCAATAATATCTAATTTAAAATTTTTCAATCCTTTTTTTTCGCCAATTCCTGAATTAACACCCCCCTCAAGTGAGGATGCCTTCTCCTTAATTTCTAATTTCCAATTTCTAATTTCTATTTCATCCCCTTCCTTTAAAAACCGATGAACCGCCGAATTCTCCCCATTCACTTTCGCGCTTCCATCTTTTATTTTTTTCTGAATAAATGTCCGCGACAAATCAGGATAATATTCTTTTAAAAACAAATCTAGCCGTTTTTCTTCATCTTCTTTTGCTATTTTAAATTTATTATTCATTGCATTGCGTCAAGGATTCTTTAAAATATCATGAGAACCGATTTTTCTTAAAATATAAATTTCACCTTCCGCTTGGAAGGTGAAACGATAAGAATATGTAATTCTGCCTTCATAAATATTGCGAGGATCTTGCATTTTCTTAACTCGCAAAGACGGGTGGCGGGGATTTTCAATAAATACGCGCAACTGTTTTTTTGTTCTCTCTTTAATATCTTCGGGCAAAACCTGATAATTTTTTTTAAAAGATTTTGTCCATTGTAATTTTATCATAAAAAACTTCACTTTATATCACGAAATTTTTAGCTTGGTAAGCGAAGCAGACGGAAATTGCCAAAATTCATATTAAGAATCTAGATCGTTTATTGCTTCTTCAACATCATTATAAACTTTTGAAATTTTATTTTGGGCGATATCTTTATCCGCTTGCGCTTCCCCGTCCTGCCACTCCTTGCTATAAAACCACAAATCTTCTTTTGGAATTAATCTTGTCGGTTTTAACATTATGTCATTATCTTTCATTTTTACAGTTAAAAAATCCCCTGCCATTAAACCGAGTTTAGAAAAAATTTTATTAGGAATAACCACTTGGTGTTTCGTCCCAATTTTTACAGTTGAAAAAACTTTTTCTTTTGTTTTGTTATTTTGTTTGTCCATAAAAATAAAATTATAAATTAAGTAAACACTTACCTTCTATCCGTGTTCCGTATATATCAGTTTCACATCCGTGTTAATCAGTGCTGACACAGATTAACACAGATTACCGACGGATTTTCACTGATCACGGATAAGTATTGAAATTCCTCTGCATTTAATTATACTTTCATACTTTCATACTACTCTTTAATACTTAAACTGTCAAATTTTAGAACTCTCCTCCAACTTCCCCAGCCTCTCCTTCTGCGCCGCCAATTTTTCTCTTTCTTTACTCACAACCGCATCCGGTGCGTTGTTTACAAATTCCTGATTATTTAATTTCCCCTCAATCTGCTTAATGTATTTTTCAACCTCATCAATCTCGCCTTTAATTCTCTCTTTCTCTTTTTCAAAATCAATCGCATCAATTAGATAAATATCAAAACCATCAACAGTAGTATAAATCGCGTTCTTAATTCTTTCACCCTTTTCTTTTATTTCTAATTCATCAATCCCAGTTTTTAATTTTTTAATCAATACTTCATTTTCTCTTATATTATCAATAATGGAAAAATGTCTTTCGGTATAATAAATAACCGCTTTAATTTTTTTTGAAGGTTCAATGTTATGTTCTGACCTTTCCTTACGAATAGCGTTTATAATTTTTTGGATGGGTTCAAAATTATAGGTTCTCGGCGCTGATCTTTTAATTATATCATTATAAAATTTATCATCCAGCCATTTCTCAACCATTAACATTTTTTCATTTCCCATATTTTGCCAAATTTTCTCTGTCACAAACGGCATAAACGGATGCCACAATTTCAATAAATCGCGCAAGATAAAATTTAAAATTTTATCTTTCTGCCCATTATTTTCAAATTTACTTATTTCTAAATACCAGTCCGCAAAATCATCCCATGTAAATTTTCGCAAAATTTCTCCCGCTCCAGAAAAATCATATCCTATTAACTTACAATTTACAGAATAAATTAAATTTAGCATCCCTTTAATAATCCATAAATCCGCCAAAGATAGTTTCTCAATTTCCAATTTCCAATTTCCAATTTCTTTTTTATTACCTTCTTGACCTTCTTTCTCTTCCGTACCTTTTTTAATCATACCCATAACATAACGAGATATATTCCACAACTTATTCGTAAAATTCCTAAACCCCTCAATCTTCTCCTCGCTAAGCCGCGCGTCATTTCCCGGAGCGCTCCCCATCAAAAGCGACAAACGAACCGCATCCGTTCCAAATTTATCTATCATATCAATAGGATCAATGCCGTTCCCTTTTGACTTGCTCATCTTTTTCCCATGTTTGTCCAAAATCATTCCATGTAAATAAACATTAGAAAAAGGAATTTCGCCAACTGCAAAAAGCGACATCATGATCATTCGCGAAACCCAAAGAGTAAGTATTTCATATCCAGTTTCCAAAACTTGCGTAGGATGAAACTTCGCCAAATCTCCCGTTTTTTTTCCATCTTTAAAATTCTTTGGCCAGCCAAGAGTGGAAAAAGTCCACATGCCGGAGGAAAACCAAGTGTCAAGAGTATCTGGGTCTTGAATTTCGTATTCATTGGACTTAGTATAACTATCTAACACTCTATATTCTTCACAACCGCTTGTATCAATATTTATAGCTGATTTTATGATATTTTCTTTTGTAAGCCATCCCTGCTCTATCCAAAAAGCTACTACATTAAACCCTGCAAAAATAATCATATTCTCCCTGCTACGACCACAAAGCCCCAGTCCTTTTAATTCTCCTTGCAGTTTTATTTGTTCATCATTTAAATAAACAGAATTTTTTTTAAAAACTATTCTACCCAAATTATTTTCTTTATCTTTTAAATTGTAATACACCGGAATCCTGTGTCCAAACCAAATCTGCCTGCTAATGCACCAGTCATGCAAATTTTCCATCCAATTCAAATATTTTTTTTCAAACCTGTCCGGAATAAATTTTATCTCCCCGCTTTTTGCTACTTCAACAGCCCTCTCTTTCAAAGACTTGTTTCCCAATTTTTCAACTTTTTTATCAACCGAAACAAACCACTGCTTTGATGGCAATGGCTCAATAACTGTTCCGCAACGATAGCAAACAGATAAATTATTCTCTATTTCTTCCTCTTTTTCCAATAATCCAGTATTTCGCAATTTTTTAACTATCATCTCCCTCGCATCTGCCGCAGTTTTCCCTGAAAACTCTCCAAACCATTCTTTTATATTTCCTTCCTCATTTATCACTTTTACTATTTCCAGCCCGTTTTTTTGCGCCATCTCCCAGTCAATCATTGAATGCGCCGGCGTAACTCCAAGCGCGCCAGTCCCAAAATCCATCTCAACATGCCGATCGGCAATAATTTTTAAATTTAATTTTACACCGCAAAAATCAACTTCATAAGTTTTTCCGATATATTTTTCATATCTTTTATCTTTTGGATTAACGGCAATCGCGGTGTCGCCCAGCTTTGTCTCCGGACGCGTTGTGGAAATAGAAAAAGGAAAATCTTTGCTGTATTTAAAAGTGAACAATTTCGCTTTTTGCGCTTTATACTCCACCTCGTCATCAGCCAAAGTGGAATGGCACCGCGGACACCAGTTCACAATTCTCTCCCCGCGGTAAATAACGCCAGCTTCATACATATCAATAAACATTTTTTTAACTGCCCTCTCGCGAGTCTCATCCAAAGTAAAAGCCTCGCGCGACCAATCAAGCGACGCGCCCATTTTTCTCGTCTGGTGCAAAATCGTTGACTGCGTCTTTTTCAAAAACTCCCAAACTCGCTCCAAAAATTTTTCTCGCCCCAAATCATTGCGGGTCAGTCCTTCCTCTTTCAAAAGCCTTTTCTCAACAACATTCTGCGTGGCGATAGCCGCGTGATCAGTCCCCGGAATCCAAAGCGCCCGATAACCATTCATGCGATGATAACGAATCAATAAATCTTCAATCGCAAGCATTGCGGCATGCCCAAGATGCAATTTGTCAGTAATATTCGGCGGCGGCAAAACAATCGTGTAAGTCTTAGCATCGTCCGGCAAATCCAAATTGTCTGGATTAAAATACCCCGACTCCTCCCATTTTTTATAAATCTTATCTTCCGCATCCTGCGGATTGTATGCGCTTGGCAGTTCTTTAGACATAAAATATAAAATAAAAATAAAATACCCGCTCAGGTAGTAAATATACAGTCAAATAATTACCAAATAAATAACAACTATATTTTATATTTTTAACTCAATTTTTAACTTTTAACTTATTGTATCTTATCAAAAAAGATTAAAATAGTAAAGAGCAATATAAGTAAATTAAGAATTAAAAAACTTTTTACACAAGCAATTAAATGTTTCTGGTTGCATATCCATGGCTGTTCGGTTCTAAATAAAATCTCTGTCTCGCCAGAGTCTCTCAGCAGAGGACTCTGGCGAAGTTCAATAGTAAAGCCTCTCTCGCGTCGGAGTCCCCATAGCAGGCTATCTAATAAATCGTTTTTATCATCTTAACTGAACGACGGCAATTGTCATCCCGAGCGTAGCCTAGGGATCTGTCGCTTAAATAAGCCTTTCTTAAAAAACAGATTCCTCAACTACGCTCCGCTTCGTTCGGAATGACACTTTTTAGACAGCCTGGATAGGGAGACTCCGACGGGACGGTGGAAATAGTATTATTTTGATAGAACCGAACAGCCATGGTTGCATATCCACTCTATATGGACATCTCGTATAATCTTTTTTTATTTGCCTTTATTTTATAAAAAGTGTAAAATAATAAAAAGCAGTTAGCCAGAAAAAATCTGTTTTTTATTTTTTAACTTTATAAAAAATAATTTATTACAAAAATTCTATGCAAAATTTACAAACAATCTACACGCAAATAAAAGAAAAACAAAAAGAATCAAAAGAAATAAAAAAAATATACAGAGAAGCGCTCGCGAATTCTCAAGCGCATAAAGAAATAAGCGAAGAAATAAAAACATTAAAAGAAAAAAAGAAAGGATTAGAAGATGCAATAAAATTAGACTTTGAAAAAGAATTCGAGAGATTAGATATATTAAAAGCGGACATTGAATCCGATAAAATACTTCTTAACGATATCGCGTTAACGCAACTTATGAATGGAGAAACAGTAGAAATAACTGATGAATATAACACAAAATACGAACCAGTCTTTTCCGTCTCTTTCAAAAAAGCTGATTAAAAAATTACACCTCAATTATACCGTTTTTTTCCGCGCCAATTACTCGTTTAACACCCCCCTGTCCCCCCCTCTTACGCTAAAAAGGTATAATTATAAGAAAAAATTAAACCGCTATGATACACTATTTTATGGTATTTGGGCAACAAATAGAAGAAAGGTACATATTTATCCGTATAATTATATTATAAGGGTTATTTTACTAAAAATTAACACAAAAACTCAAAAATCTTATGAAAAAATTCTTAAAACTAATCTGGCGACGCAAATTCACTTCTTTAATAATTTTAGCCGCTGTATCTTACGGGGGCTATTTTACTTATCAAAAATTAAATCCGCCGGCAGAAACCGTGAAATATGTTACTAGCGTGGCAAAACAGGGAATGTTAATTTCTTCTATTTCTGGCGCAGGGCAGATTTCAGCGGAAAATCAAATTGATATTAAACCAAAAGTATCTGGAGATATTACAAATGTCGCGGTAAAACAAGGACAGGAAGTAAAAACTGGTGATTTAATCGCGGAAATTGACTCGCAAACTGCCACAAGAACAGTGAGCGAAGCAGCATCATCTCTTGCTACGGCAAAATTAGAATTAGATGAATTATTAAGTCCTCCAGATAAACTAACGCTTCTTCAAGCGGAAAATTCTGTTACCTCGGCAAAAGCCGCTTTAGATAAACTGCTCGCCCCAGCCGATCCTTCAGATCTTTTGCAAGCTGAAAATTCTTTAAACGCCGCTAAAGAAGCGCTTACAAAACTGCAACTCAGCCAGCAAATAAGTTATCAGCAAGCTCGCGAATCAAAAACAAGCGCGGAAAAAAATCTTGATGACGCGTATGAAAACGCTTACAATCAAATAGCGGATGTAGCATTAAATTTGCCTGACATAATAACAAAACTTCATAACATTATTTACAGCAAAGAAATAGCCAATACTACTTCTTATGTTTTAAATAATCCTAATAACGATCTATTGTCAGGTTCTTTTTTATCTACAGATTATGTTGAACAAGATAAATTTAAAAAATATATACAAGACACGGAAAACGAATATACAAAAATAGACGCGGAATATAAAGAAACTTTTGATGAATACAAGAGTATGACCCGCTATTCAAGCAAAGATGATATTGAGTCAATCTTAGAGAAAACAATAAATCTTGTTAGGGATGTTTCTGACGCTATAAAAAATCAAAGCAATATGTTAGATTTTTGGGTTAGCTACAGAACAGATCATTCTTTAACGGTTTATTCCACCGTGAGCGGATACCAAAATTCTCTAAACACATACACAACTCAAGCAAATTCTATTCTTTCAACAACTCTTGCAAAACAAACAAGCATAGCAGATTATAAAAAATCCATATTGGATGAAAATCGCAATTTGGAAGAAATTGACCATAATTATCCATTAGAAATAACTGCTGACCAAAGAACTATTGCGGAAAAAGAAGATGAATTAGCAAAATTAAAAGCTGGCGCGGACGCGGCTGATATAGATGCGGCAAAACGATCTTTAGAAGAGAAAAAAACATCCTTAGAAAAACTTAAAGCTGGCGCTGCTGAATTAGAAATTAGAAATAAAAAAATTGCTATTCAGCAAAAAAATTCTGCTTTAGCAGAAGCAAAACAAACTCTAGCAGAGCATAAAATAACCGCTCCTTTTGATGGAATAATCGCGGCAGTCAATGTAAAAAAGGGAGACAGCGCGTCAAGCGGAAGCGCGATTGCGGTTTTAATGACAAAACAAAAAATCGCTGGAATTACTTTAAACGAAATTGACGCGGCACAGGTTAAAACAGGCCAAAAAGTAACATTGCAATTTGATGCCGCAAAAGGACTATCAATTACTGGCGAAGTTGCTGAGATGGATACAATAGGAACAGTGAGCCAAGCCGTTGTGAGCTATAATATTAAAATAGTTTTTAATGTTCAGGATGATAGAATTAAGCCAGGAATGAGCGTTAGCGCTTTAATTATTACAGAAGCGAAACAAGATGTTTTACTAGTCCCGATAACAGCGGCTAAAACATATAATGGCAATAGTTATGTCGAAATTTTAGTCAATGGCGCGCCGCAAAGAAAAACAGTAATAGCAGGCATAAGCAATGATACAATGATAGAAATTGTTAGCGGGCTTAACGAAGGGGAAAAAGTTATAACTCAAACAATAAAGAGCGGCGAAACAACGGCTGCTTCAGCTCCAACAGCAGGCGGTTCATCAGGCGCAAGACCTGGCGGCGACATGGGGAATGTGTTTAGGGCGATGCGGTAAAAATGGGCTTGGGGACTAGTTGTTTAATTAATTACTCGGGAATTTGAATATTTTATAAAATCAAAACTCAAATCTCAAAAGCATGCCCTGAGCGCCTGCCGAATGGGTCAAAACTACAACTCAAATCTCAAAAACTGCCCAATTCGTAATGTTTTACGCTTCTAAAATTTTTTCCTATGTTAGATGCGTTAAATTTAAAATGCGCGGTTTGTTATATATTTTTAAGGTTTTGATTTGTGTTTTTGAGATTTGATTTTTTACTTTTGATTTTATGCGCGCACAGAGCTTAATTTACTAATCACATATGATTATCTGTGAAAATATTACAAAAACTTATGCCCCAGGCGGAACGGAAATTAAAGTTTTAAAAAATATTTCTTTTGAAATAAAAAAAGGGGAATTTGTCGCGATTATCGGACCTTCTGGTAGCGGAAAATCCACGCTTATGCACATATTAGGCGCTTTAGACAGGTCGACAACAGGAAATTATTTTTTAAACGGGAAAAATATATTAGAATTGGAAGATGCAGAATTAGCAAAAATCCGGTCTCAAAGCATCGGATTTGTTTTTCAATCTTTTAATTTGCTTTCTCGCGCGACGGTTATTCGCAATGTTATGTTGCCGTTAATTTATGATAAAAAAACATCGCGAGAAGATCGCGTTAAAAAAGCGAAAACAGCATTAGAAGCGGCGGGACTATCATCGGATAGATGGACTCATCTTTCTAACCAGCTTTCCGGAGGACAGATGCAAAGGGTTGCGATTGCGCGCGCGTTAGTTAATGATCCCGATTTAATTCTCGCAGACGAGCCGACTGGAAATTTGGACTCAAAAACTGGGGATATTGTTTTATCTACTTTTCAAAAATTAAATAAAGAGAAAGGACACACGATCATTTTGATTACACACGAACGGTATGTGGCAGAGCACGCGAATAGAATTATTGAGATTAAAGACGGGGAGATTGTGTCGGATAAGGTTTGCGATGGGGGAGTGTATTTAAAGGAAAAGTAGACTATTTTACAGTAAAATGTAAAAAAGTCTTGACTATTTTGCATTTTAGTATATAATAGTTCATATATGCAAAGAAAACAAACAGAACAAATAATTAAAGATTTAGAGAAAAAAATTGTTTTTATTGTCGGACCAAGACAGGTGGGAAAAACTTGGTTATCAAAAGAGATCGGCAAAAAATATGAAAAAACAGTCTATCTTAGTTATGATCGTTTTGAGGATAGGGAGATTATCGTCAAAGAACAATGGTTGAAAGAGACCGAGTTATTGATATTTGACGAACTGCGCAAAATGGATAATTGGAAAAATTATCTCAAGGGAGTGTATGATACAAAAGAAAAAAATTTGAAAATTTTAGTAACGGGCAGCGCTCGGATGGAAACATTCAGACAAACAGGCGATTCTTTGGCGGGCAGATTTTATATACACAGGCTATTGCCGTTTTCACTTAGCGAATTAGAGAAAAGCGAATTTGCCGACATTGATCGCCTGA
Source organism: bacterium (assembly GCA_043808545.1). Lineage (GTDB taxonomy): Bacteria > Patescibacteriota > Patescibacteriia > JAZDEU01 > JAZDEU01 > JAZDEU01. The sequence goes on from JAZDEU010000048.1 coordinate 19,679, forward strand.
TGGAAAGAGGCGGTTTTCCAGAGCCGTTTTTGGCTGATGATGAGATAACAGCAAACAGATGGAGAAAGCAATATATTGATGGATTGATAAGAACAGATATATTGGATTTTGAGCAAATACATGATTTGCGCGCCATGCAAACTGTGTTTGAATTATTAAGGAGAGGAGTCGGTTCGCAGGTTTCTTTTAATTCTATTGCTCGCGATGTTGAAATTTCACCGACTACCGTAAAAAAATATATAGAAATTCTTGAGGCTCTTTTTATAGTTTTCCGAGTAGTTCCGTATTCAAAAAATATCGCCCGTTCAATCATAAAAGAACCGAAAATTTATTTTTACGACAATGGTCTTGTTGAGGGAGACGCGGGGCAGAAGTTTGAAAATTTTGCCGCCGTTTCTTTGTTAAAGCATATATTGGCGAAAAATGATTATTTAGGACAAAGCAACGAGTTAAAATATTTGAGAACGAAAAACGGGCAAGAGGTTGATTTTGCTCTGACAAATTCAAAAAATGAAATTGATGTAATTCTTGAAGTAAAAAATTCTGACAACGAGTTAAGCAAAAATTTAAAATATTTTTCAGATAAATATGATCTGAACGGGATTCAGCTTGTTAAAAACTTAAAAAGAGAAGGGGAGATTGGGAAAATTAAAATATTATCTGCGGAGGGTTATTTGTGGGGGTTGTTTATGTAGGGGAGATTATAATGATGTTAAATTTTCGCTTCGCTTTATATGGAATTATTAAAAGAAATAAAAGACAAAGATTGTCCCAAAGATGAAACAACTTTGAAAATTAGAGAAGCTTCAAGGGCAGTGCTTTTTGATGAGAATAGATTAATTCCTATATTGTTTGTTTCAAAATATAACTATCACAAACTTCCTGGCGGCGGAATCGATGATGGTGAAGATAAAATGAAAACGTTATATAGAGAAGTTTTAGAAGAAGTCGGAAGCGGAATTGAAATAACTGGTGAAGTTGGAAAAATTATTGAATTTCGTTCAAAATGGAATTTTAAACAAACATCATATTGTTATATTGGCAAGATTATTTCCAAAGGAAATCCTGATTTTACCGAAAAAGAATTAAGCCAAGAATTTAAACTTGTTTGGTTGCCTTTAGATGAAGCGATTCTCAAAGTTGAAAATGATAAACCAACGAATTATGAGGGTTCTTTTATACAAAGGCGGGACATTGTATTTTTAAAAAAAGTTGATGAGATGAAACGGTTAAATTAGCAATTCGCATTCGCTGGTTCTACAAAAGGCGCCGGACACCCAAGGGGGTGTCCAGCGCCAAAAGCGCTGTCATTCCAAAAAATTTTTTCTATCGCATTAACCAAGTCCTGTTAATATTTTAGTTTGAATGGAATAAAAAATATCGCAGAAATTTCATGAGAAAAAATTTTTTGGAATGACATAATCCAAACCATATGCAACTAACCGACTTAATACAAGAAACTTATGCTGCGCTTTCAGCGAATAAATCAAGATCAGCTTTGACTATTTTAGGTATTGTTATTGGAATTGGCTCTGTTATTACAATGGTTTCAATCGGACAAGGCGCGGCTAAACAAATTCAAGATAATATAGAATCATTAGGTTCTAATCTTCTTATTGTTATGCCAGGCTCTCAAAGAAATGTAGGCACAGTTGTAAGAGGCGGTTCTGGTTCGGCAACAACATTAGTTCTTGATGACGCTAACGCAATACAAAAACAAATAAAAAATGTTAAAAATGTTTCGCCAACTGTTTCTTCAAGAAAACAAACTAAAACAACATCTGGAACAAACACAAATACAAGTATTTACGGCGTTGAGCCATCTTATGCGGAAATAAAAAGCCTTGACATGGAATTAGGGAGTTTCTTAAACGCAACTCATACTGAAAGAATTTCAAAAGCGACAGTATTAGGTCCCGCGACGAGAGATGAGCTTTTTGGCGAAGGAGCGAATCCAACGGGGCAAAAAATAAGAATTGAAAATTTAGAATTTTCTATCATAGGCGTGACTAAAAGTAAAGGCGGAAGCGGGATGATGAATTTAGACGATTTAATTTATATTCCGATTTCCACAGCGCAAAGATACATAACTGGAAGCTCCGCTGTAAGCAATATCAATGTTCAAGTTACAGATGAAAATTCAATGGCTTCCGCGCAAGAACAAATCACAGAACTCCTTCTTCAACGGCATAAAATAGCGCTCGCGGAAAATGCAGATTTTACGGTAGTGAGCCAAGCGGATATAATGAACACAATGACTTCAGTCACTGACACGCTCACATTGCTTTTGGGAGCGATTGCCGGAATTTCTCTTTTAGTCGGTGGTATAGGAATTATGAATATGATGCTTACAACTGTAACAGAAAGAACTCGCGAGATAGGTCTTAGAAAATCTTTAGGCGCGACGAGAAATGATATTAGTTCGCAGTTTTTAGCGGAATCTGCCGCATTGACATTTTTAGGTGGCATATTAGGGGTTGCGGTCGGATGGCTCGCGTCGCTCGCTGTTACAAAATTCAGCGGAACGACAACTTCAGTTACGACTTCATCTATTCTTCTTGCTTGCGGAGTTTCTGCCGGAATTGGAATAGTCTTCGGCTATTATCCCGCTCTTCGCGCGGCAAAATTAGATCCTATTGAAGCGCTAAGATATGAATAGAGTTATAAAGTTTGTAAAGTTATAAAGGGGGGGCAAAAGAATGAACTTAAATTCAAAAAAATGAATTTAAAAAAAAGAAGCCGCAATGTCACGAATGATCATTGCGGCTTAAATTACTATTTATCTATCCCAATGTTCTCCGCACAACTCACAGTAATTATAGCACTCACAATCAATAGTGTATTTGGCTTGTTTGCGGTTGGGGCAGTCGCCGGTTTATAAAATCGCAAAAAAGGCGTAATTAAAACGGCCGACTGTGTATTTGGCTTTGGAAGAACTTAACATAAAAGGATTAGTAAAAGTTTTTAAAAATAAAAAACATCTTTTATATACCCCCGTGAATCCTAAGCGGATTATAGAAATTGCAAAAATCAGGACAAAAAGAATAGAAGAAATTATCCCTGATTTATTCGCGTTTTACAGAGAAAGCCCGCGCAAACCAGTAGTTCAAATTTACGAAGGCAAAGAAAATATAGAAGCAATTTGCAAAGAAAGTTTTGATTGGCTGAATACGGAAAGAGAATTATTGATTATCGGAGCTATTTCACAATTTAAGAATTATGAATATTTAATTGATTTATTTGAGAAAAAAATAAAACAAGGAAAAGGCGGATACAAAGCGCGAGAGTTAAATAATGACGATGAATACAGCCGGCTTTATTATAAAAGAATGAAAAAATATATTTCCGCTAATTATCAACTAAAGATGCTTTCATCTGAAAATAATTTTATAAATTGCGATATGTTTATATTTGATGAAAAAATATTCATTTTTTCCCACTCTCCTGATTTATTCGCAATTAGCATTGAAGCTAAAAATGTAGTTCTCTCGTTTCGCCGATTATTTGAATTTGCGTGGCGGTCTGTTTTACCCATATCTATCTAGTGTCTGTTGAAATAGTATATTCTTTTGTCATTCCGACCGAGCAATAGCGAGTGGAGGAATCTGTTGGCAGTACTAAATTTGGCTTAATAAACAGATTCCTCCACTTCGTTCGCCCTCGTTCCTCGGGCTTCGCTTCGGTCGGAATGACATGTTACTACGACTATTTCAACAGCAACTTGTTATACATCTATCTCATAAAATTCTCTTCCACAAATGTGCTTTATTTCTGAGTGGATAATTGAAACTTCCTCAGGATCTTCCGCACGAGATTCCCAATCATTTACATTTTCAACGATTTTAGAATTATTTAAAATTTCTCCGCATTGAGAAAGAAGCCGTTCTTGCACAATAGTTTGTTGCTCTTTCCCTGAAAGTTTTCTTTCTTCTGGACTTAATAAAAAGCTAAGAATGCCATCAAAAGTTTTTTCAATTTCACGATTATATATTGTGCGTTCACACATTTTTAAAATACTATCTCCTAATGTTTCGCCAGCTACTACGAATTTTCTATGCGGATTCAGGCATGCGACAAAAGGTATATGGGAAAAACTGACATTTTTATGGAAATACAAAGAAATTATTAGATGAATATGAAAAATTTTTTTCATTTTTTTCTCTTTAATCCGCAAGGTGTTTCAAACCACCGAGGACTCAACTTTTCACTCAAATCGTTTTTTTCTGACTCATCGTCTGAATATAAAATCGCATTCGCCTCATCTACCCCCATTTTGTCTAAGGTGCTTCTGAGTTCTTCAGCTTTTTTCTCGCGTAATCTCTCGAGTTCTTCTATTTTGCGATCCATTTCTTCAATAGATGCAATACCTTCATCCCAAACCATATCTCTTTCCATATCTCTTTCCATTTTTCTACTCCTTTCTGAAAATTTCGGATACGCGTAGCGCGTCCATAGTTTAAGTTAAATTTCTAAATCACTACTGGCGAAAACCTCCCCCCTGCCCCCTCCTCAAAGGAGGGGGAGAAATACTTTCTTCAATTGTCAAAGAGCCATACTTAATCGCTCATTATACATCTTCACAAACTGCCGTCAACAATATAGTCATTTGCAGTTATAAAAATAGCTAATTTGACTTATATTTTATGATATGTTAAAATAAATGACGATAAATGTGGCGTCAATCTGTTTTTATTCCCTCCCCTTTGAGGGGAGGGTTAGGGTGGGGTTTTCGGTAGCACAACTTTTATTATTTTTACCATACTTTCGGACGCGCTCTTTACAATCTATCGCTTCCGCAGTCAAAATTTAATTTCCAAGTTCCTACCTCCGAAAAATCCCCCCTAGCCCCCCTTTGAAAAAGGGGGGGAATAGCTCACACCCCCTCCTCAAAGGAGGGGGATACAAAGGTCGCTTAAATTATTAAAAATATGCCTGAAGAAAATTTAAAAGACATTCTCTACAACCTAGAAATCCCAGATATGCAATCCGAGGTTTATTTAGCTTTGCTAAAATTAGGCGAAGGAAATTATACAGAGATAGCAAAAAAAACAGGAATTAAAAGAACCACGCTATATCCGATTTTGGAAAAAATGGAAAAACGCGGTTTAATTAAAAGAGGACTTGATAAAAAAGTTTTTTTGCCGGTGGAGCCGCAGCAATTATTTGAAAAAATGCAAGGCAATAATTTAATGTTTTTTCATTCTATTCCACAATTTCAGGATTTAATGAAACGACCGGAAAAAATGGCAAAAGTAAAATTTTACAATGGACGAAAAGGAATTCAGCAATTATTTTTAGATGAGCTGGCGTCTTATAAAACGAAAAAAGAGAATATTTTACGCACGGTTGCAGGCGCGTCTTTTTATGCTTTTGACGCTGATTTCAGGGATGAGTATGCTATAAAAAGGCAAGGCACGGGCATTGAAACGCGGTTAATGGTCAGTAGCGACTTAAAAGAGTATGTGAAAAAATATAAAAAGCAGTTTTCAATGCAAAAGGTGAAATTTTTGCCTGACACACTGGGAAATATAACGGGACGGATTTCTGCGTGTCCCGCCCGAATCTCGCTGATCGGATTTTTAAAAGATGAAAGCGGGATTATGATTGAAAGCACGGAACTTGCCGAGACATTTATAAAGTTTTTTGATTTTGTTTGGAGAATGATGAAATAAAAAACTATTATCCTTGTAATTTATATGTAACTTATGCTAAGATAGTATCTGTTGAAATAGTATTTTTTTGTCATCCCGAGCGTAGCCGAGGGATCTGTGGTCAGTACCAAATTTGGCTCAATAAACAGATTCCTCCACTCACGAACCAGCCGTTTGAGCGTCTGGTTCGCTCGGTCGGAATGACATTCTGCGACTATTTCAACAGGCGCTAAGATAGTGATTTTAAAAACTAACAAAAAACTTATGCTAATAGACGATGTAAAAATTAAATTATTCGCGGGACATGGCGGAAAAGGAGATGTATCTTTTTCGTCCAATAAAGACGCAAAAGGACCTACTGGCGGAAGCGGAGGAAATGGCGGAAGCATTTATTTTGAAGGAATTGCCGATTTATCAGCGCTCGGACAATTCAGATTTAAAAAAGAACTGCGCGCTCAAAATGGAAAAGACGGAAAGCCGCGATTGAACGACGGAGCAACAGGCGATGATTTAATTTTAAAAGTTCCAGTCGGAACAGTAATTCATAATCTTGAAGACAATACTAATTATGAAATTTTAAAAGTCGGAGAAAAATTTTTAGCAGTAAAAAGCGGACATGGAGGAAAGGGAAATTTTTTATTCAGATCATCAACAAATACTACGCCGATGCAAGCGCAGCCGGGACTTCCGGGGGAAACAGCAGAGCTAAGATTAGAATTAAAATTTATCGCTGATGTCGGTTTTATCGGACTTCCAAATGTTGGAAAATCAAGTTTATTAAATGAGCTTACGAATACGAAAAGCAAAGTTGCAAATTATAATTTTACTACATTAGAACCGAATTTAGCCGTGTATTATAATCTTATTTTAGCAGACATCCCCGGTCTTATTGAAGGCGCGTCTAAAGGCAAAGGTTTAGGAATTAAATTTTTGCGCCATATTGAAAGGACTAGAGTTTTATTTCATTTTATTTCCGTTGAATCCGAGGATCCTGCGCGGGACTATAAAATAATCAGGAATGAGCTGGGAGAATATAATAAGGCATTGCTTAAAAAACCTGAATACATTTTTTTAACTAAGTCAGATTTGGTTGATGAAAATAAGATAAACGAGATTTTAAAAAAGTTAAAAAAAATAGATCCTTGCGCCGCGGCTATTTCTGTTTATGATGATGAGAGCTTAAAGCCAATTAAAAAGATTTTAAACTGGATGGAGGAGAAAAAATAATTTAAGCAAACTCGCCGCAGTCCCTTCTGTGGCGGGGATGTGTAATCCGTCGCAGTCCTTTAGCGAGATGTTGCGTGGTGATGTGTAAAAGCCGCAGCAGTCTCTCAGCAGAGGACTTGATTCTCCGCCGCAGTCTCTCAGCAGAGGACTGCGGCGCTTAGCGGCACAAATTGAGGTATTCGTCGCGGCTCTCTTCAGAATGCGGCGAGAATAAAAATAATAAAATGCCCACAAAAAATAAATTAAAAGAATTTAAGCCCAAAAAAGAACTTGAGGAATATATAGACGCTTACTGGTTTTTTAAAAATGATACGGGCGAAATGATAAATTGGCCGGTTGTGCCGGACGGTTGCAGTGATATAATTTTTTATTTGGACGGCTCGAAAAAACTTGAGGGGATTGATGATACTTTTGTGGCAGGAATTATGGATCATGCCGAACTTGTTCCAATCCAAAATGGAATGCGACTATTCGGGGTTCGTTTTAATCCTGCCATGCTTTATTATTTGCTAAAAACAGATATGAAAAAATTAGCAAATGATATGCGCGAATTGCGTGAAATTAATAATGAAATATTTCAAAATTTAAAAATTGATGGGAGCGCAGAAGAACAATTTATTATCGCAAATATTGAAAAACAATTAGAGAAATTATTTTTTAAATAGTATCTGTTGAAATAGTGTCTCCAGCGTCATTCTGAACCCCGCTTGCGGGGTGAAGAATCCCGTGGCTAAGCAAAAAAACACTGGGATTCTTCGCCCTCCTGGCGCTCGGGTTCAGAATGACGCGACTATTTCA
>JAZDEU010000049.1:0-18122 GCA_043808545.1 bacterium
ACTTAACAACAAGATCCGTGTATTCCAGCGCAGAGCATATGGTCTGCAAGATGAAGAATATTTACGGTTAAAAGTTTTGTCCTGTATGCTAAAAGAAATTTAATCTATATTTTACCCACACGTTTGGGAGAAGACCCAAAATAATGAATCAGTTATTCTTTCATTAATCTGATGATTTATTTCATCTATCACTTTCGCTAATTCAATTTCCATTTTTGCGTCAATAATTTCCGAGAATTTATTTAATCCGTAATATTCTAAAAATACCGCAACATTAAATTTATTTTGCGCAATAATATTTTGGAACAAAGAGGGAACAAAACTTTCAACCCCTTTTGACATCAAATAACCCAAAGAAATTTTTGTTAATGTTCCTTTCCTATCGCCAAGTTTGCATTCATCCCAAAGACGAGCGATTGTTTCAATAAGAATTTTCGGAGAATAATTTTCACCTTCCCCTTTTTCATGCCTTACTAGATCAACTAAAATTTCAATTTCTGTTTTGTCTAATGGATAATGTATTTGTAATTGTTTTACCAATTCGGATTTTTGTTTCGCCAATTCTTTTTCATCAACTTCTTCGGCTTTATTATTATAAAATTCGCCGATGTCTTTTTCTAGTGATTTTGTATTCATCACATTGCCGACGGAATCAAAAAGAAGCCAACATTGCGCGCGCAACTCTTCAATATCATTATCATTTTTATTAAATTCAATCTCTTGCTTGCTTTTTATTTCGATTATTAAATTTCCAATCCAATTTTCAATGCTCTTAGAAAATTCTTCCCCATTTACATTAATAAATTCCCTTTGCGAATGTTTTTCTGTCTTTTTCGCCTTTTCATTAAAACCTCGCAAAATTTGTTTATACTCCGCCATCAGCTCGGGAGTAATGAGTTCGCTTAATAATTTTGTTTTTTCTTGTTCTTCTTGCGTCGGTTTTTCAGTAAATTTCTCAAAATTTATTTTTTCTTGAATTGATTGGCGCAAAGACATCCAATGATCTTTTAATGTCATTGACTTTTGCTCAACATCTTCATGCTCTGCAATAGTAAACGGTTTAACTTCAACTGCCTCTTTCTTTTTCTCAACTTCTTCTTTTATTGGTTTAAAAAAATAACTTTCTCGCATATTTATTACAAATTAACTTCTATGCTCGCATATATCTCTATAATCGCAATTCTCACACCAAAATCCCGGAGTTGGCGCAAAATTACTGCTTTTGATTTTCTCAATCCTCTCTAATATCTTTTCTTTTAATTTTTCAAGATCTTTAGGCGAGCCTAAAAATTCAGCTTTCTTATTTCCTTCTAAATAATAAAACGAAAGCTTATCGCACTTCATTTTAAAAAACTCTTCGGCAACAAGCTGATAAATAAACAACTGTTCTTTATTCTCAAATGTTAAACTTTTTACATCTTTTGATGCACCTGTTTTGTAGTCTACTATTTCCACACTGTTTTGTCCACCCCCCGCATTCAACAAATCAACTCTATCAATAGTTCCTTTTAATGTATAACCGCCTACTCGTAAATTAAAACCTTGCTCTAAATATAAAACATTCGGCCAATTATCTTTATGCAATTCATAAAATTCTTTTAGCGATTCCCTTCCTGCTTTTCGCCTTTCATCCCTTTGCTTGTCATCTTCATACCATTCATCAATCCAGCACTCATCATAAATTTTTAATAATTCATCTTTTGTCGGTAAATTAATACCTGCCGCATACTCAGTATTCTCAAAAAGACCGCACTGTTTGCTTCCTTTTCTCTCATTCATAAGCGCGAAAAATCTCTGCAAAGCAGTATGCATAGTTTTTCCAAAACTGAAATTACCTTTGCCTTTAATTTGAATTTTAAAAATATGCGCAAATTTATATTGCAAAGGACATTTATCAAAAGCCGCAAGTTGCGTATAGCTGAATTTTTGAGGTAAAGTATATAAAAATTTATTATCATTATTTTCAACATTAAAATTTTCTTCTGTATGCACAAGTTTAAAATTTTGAACCCCTGCGGATGAGACATACCCCATCTCAGTTAAAAATCTAGAAATTTTCTTTTTTCTAATCCCGCCATAATCTTCAGCAGATGTAAAAAATAAACCATCCTTTGCCCTTGTCATTGCCACATAAAACAGTCTGCGCTCCTCTTGCAGATGTATGTCTCCTTCTGGCAAAATTTCTTTCACTAGCTGCTCTGGTATTTCTATCGGATCTTTTCGCTCAATCGTAGGAAATTTCTTATCCACTAAATCAACAATAAAAACATACGGAAATTCTAATCCCTTTGCGCTATGAATAGTCATAATTTTTACCATATCAGGCCCATCATCAGGATCTAAACATAATTCTCCTTCATCTCCCGCATCCATTTCCATCTCTAGTTTTTCCATAAAAACATTTAATTTCGGATCAATTTCGCTTTCTTCAAATTCTTTTACTTTTTTATAAAACTGCGAGATATATTTTAATGCTTTAATATTATCTTTGCTTTCATTTTTAACTAAATATTTCAAATATCCTGAATCATTTAAAAAATCAGTTAAAATTTTACTTATCTTATTTTCTTTTGCTAAACTAGAATACTTTTCTACCAATACAATTATATTGGATAATGTTTCCACAGTTGCTGGCGATAATCCTGAAATAACCACGGCGTTTTTTATTGTTTGATATAAAGATTTTCCGTTTTTAGATGATGCGTGGCTTAATTTAGAAAAATCATCATACGGAATACGCCACATAGGAATATTTAATATCCTGTATAATGCCGTTGATTCATGATAATTATCTAATAATTTTAAATAAGCGCAAATGTCTAATATTATTGGCTTATTATAAAGCCCGCGCATAGAATAAAACTGGTACGGTATTCCAGCCCTTTCTAAACCATTTATAAAAGGTTTCGCTGTATCATTCGCGCGTACTAGTATAGAAAAATCTGACCATGATAGAGACGCATTGCAATGCGTCTCTACAATTTTATTTACCACAGCTTCAACTTCATCCTCTAATGTCCCGCAATGCAAATGTTCAATAATCGCTTTACCAAAATTAAAAGCCTTTAATTTCTTATTTATATTTTTATAATCCTTTAAATCAATACCCTTCTCTTTCGCCCGCTCGCGCATAACTTCATCTTGATTTAGATGATATTCTAAACGATTTGGATTATTCTGCTGGATAAATTCATAAGATAAATCTAAAATATCCTGCTTAGAACGATAATTTTGCGTTAAAACAACTTCCTCAGCCTTCGGATAATCTTTTGCGAATTGCAAAACATTATTAACAGAACTCCCGCGAAACAAATAAATTGACTGATCATCATCCGCAACGCAAGTAATATTATTAAGCGGCGCCGAAATTAGCTTTATTAGTTCATACTGCGCCCAGTTAGTATCTTGAAATTCATCAACCAGAATGTACTTAAATTTGTCGCGTAATATTTTTAAAATATTAGGCCGCTCTTTGAACAATTTTAGTGTACACTGGATTAAATCTCCAAAATCAAGAGCGTCATTTTCTAAAAGTATCTGCTGATATATGTGATATGCATTCGCCACTTCCTCTAATTTTTTAAATTCCAAAGCATCTGCCACACGATCATTTGTCATCCCGAGCGCCTGCCTCCCGCCTGCGCAGGCAGGGCGCAGGCAGGTAGCCGAGAGCCTGCCCTGAGCGATAGCCGAATGGGGATCTGTTTTTAACTTTGAACTTTGAACTTTAAACTTTGAACTGTCCCCTCCGCTCTCCGCATTATCCTGATTTAGCCGTACAGATTCAGCATACTCCAGATATTCTTCCACGCTAATTCCTTCATCTTTACATCTTGAAAAATGCTTTAATAAAGCATGTATGAATTTTGTCGGATTTCCAAACGGACGATAATAATCTAAATTAAACCTATCTAAATTTTTACGAATAAGCATCCATTGCTCCGTAGTATTTAACAGCTTATAATTAGTCGGCAGTCCGATATCAAGCGCGTAATCGCGCAATATTCTATCGCAAAAAGAATGGAATGTAGAAATCCATAAATCAAAGTATCCATACGGCAATAAATAATCAACCCGTTCTTCCATCTCGCCCGCAGACTTATCCGTAAATGTCAATGCTAAAATCTCATCTCCGCTGGCCTTTTTTTCTTCTATCAGCCATGCGATCCTTTTGGTGATTACCGTTGTTTTGCCAGTGCCAGCTCCAGCCACAATCAAAAGAGGACCGTTTTCATAAGTAACGGCCTTCTTTTGTTCGGGGTTGAGGGTATCTAAACAGGTTGACATAAATTTAATATAGTGATATAAATAATTATTCTTTCGTACTTTTTTGTACCTTTTTAAACTCTTAAATGAAGGGGGCATTATGCCAAAAAGAATTGTTATCATTGAAGATGAAGAATTATGCAGAGAGCATACGGCGACAATTTGTGAAAAAGTAGGACATCAAATTGTAGCAAAATTTGGAAGTAAAGAGGAAGCTATTAATGGAATAGAAACTGGATTTCAGGCAGATATTGCTATTCTGGACGCAAATTTAACAAAAAAGGACTCAAGTGGTAAAGATGGAACAGAGATAGCTACTCTACTCAAGAAAAAGTATCCCAATACTATAATTATTCAATATTCTTTATGCACAGTTTCTTATGGATATGCGGATGTGATTGCCCGAAAGCCTCTTGATGACAGGAACTTGCCTGAAATTTTGCGATAATATTGCACTTTCCTTTAACTCTCCTATCCTTTCTTTCATAGATCGGATAGGAGTTTTTTTTCTACCGAGCTTCAGTTCGGGTTTGAGGGCTTTAGCCCTCGTTCATTCTGAACACTAAAATACCCAAATTCGACTTAAAAGTCGGTAGAAATTTCTCGTATATTCGCTTTCCAATTTACGTAAATTAGCGTATTACAATATTAACCAACCTCCCCTTCACAAAAACCACCTTCATAATATTCTTCCCTTTTACCCATTCTTGCACTTTTTCCCGTGCCAGCGCTAAATTTTTCGCCTCGTCTTCCGAAATATTAGATGAGACTTCAACTTTATCGCGTATCTTACCGTTTATCTGAATGACCAGCTCTACAATCTCGTCTTTAGCCAAATCAGGATTATACGACGACCACGACTGACTAAAAATTGATCCGCAACTTTGAACTTTTGACCCTTCGGCAAGCTCAGTGCAGGCTTTTTGACTTTTGACTTGTATTTCTTCCCACAGCTCTTCGCAAATATGCGGCGCAAACGGGGATAATATGAGAAGTAATAATTTATAATCTTCCACATCTATATTCTGCGCTTTTTCCATCTCGTTAACTAAAATCATCATCGCGCTGATCGCAGTATTAAATTTAAAATTATCTATATCCTCTGTCACCTTTTTTATTGTTTTATGCAACAATGATTTAATAGACTTATTATTGGACACATCGCAATGTGTCCCTACAACATTATTCAAATTCCACACTTTCTCTAAAAATCTACGAACCCCTTTCAAGCCGTCAGTGCTCCACGGAATCGCTTCAGCATAAGGCCCCATAAACATCTCGTAAACACGCAAAGTATCGGCTCCAAATTTGCGTACTACATCATCAGGATTTATAACATTTCCTAAACTTTTACTCATTTTTTTCCCATCTTCGGCAAGTACCATACCGTGAGATATTCTCCGCGCGTAAGGTTCTGAAAATGGGACTACTCCTGTATCATATAGAAATTTATTCCAAAATCGCGAGTACAATAAATGTAAAGTAGTATGTTCCATACCGCCGTTATATAAATCCACCTGCATCCAATATTTTAATTTTGCCTTGTCAGCCAAAGCGCCATCGTTTTTCGGGTCGGTATATCTTAAAAAATACCAGCTTGATCCCGCCCAGTTAGGCATCGTATCTATCTCTCGTTTTGCATGTCCTCCGCATTTCGGGCAAATTGTATTAACCCAATCGGTAATATTCGCCAAAGGCGATTCGCCTGTATCCGTCGGCTCGTAATTTTCAACATCCGGCAGAGTTAGCGGAAGCTGATTTTCAGAAAGAGGAACTATCCCGCACTTTTCGCAATGCACTATTGGAATCGGCTCGCCCCAATATCTCTGTCTTGAAAAAACCCAATCTCGCAATTTGTACTGCACTTGTTTTTTACCAGTTTTATTATTCTCCAGCCATTCTATCATTTTTTCCTTCGCTTCTTTAGTTTTAAGCCCGTTTAAAAAATCTGAATTTATAGCAACGCCTTCGTCTGTGAAGCATCTGCTGGAAGTTATATTTTTTTTCTGGTATAATAAATTTGGCGTATTTGTGCCGGCGGCATGGCGCGGATCTGGAATTGTCATCCCAAGATCTGAGGGTTCGAGTCCCTCCGCCGGCTCTGCGCCGTTTTTCGGCTTGACATTATTTTTATTATCCTTTATACTATAATCAAGGTGACAATTCCAGATCTCGTGCCGGGGACAAGAATCTTCTCGGTCATCAAAGGCCTCTTCATTTGAAGGGGTTTTTGTATTATGATTTCCACCACAGACAACTTCTTTTATCGGCAGACTATATTTTTTCGCAAATTCAAAATCGCGCTCATCATGCGCCGGCACCGCCATAATCGCGCCTGTGCCGTACCCAGAAAGCACATAATCAGCCACAAAAATCGGTATTTCCTTATTATTTGCAGGATTTATCGCCATTAAGCCTTCTAATTTTACACCTGTCTTTGCTTTATTTTCAGTTCTATCCAAATCAGATTTTGCCTGTGATTTTTTAATATATTTTTCAACTTCTCCATAATTCATAATTCCTGATTCATAATTCTTAATTATTTCATGTTCCGGACACACAACCATATAAGTACATCCGAACAATGTGTCAGGACGAGTTGTAAATACTTTCAGCTCTCCAACTTTTAACTTTGAACTTTGAACTTTGAACTTTATAAGCGCTCCGCTTGACCGCCCGATCCAATTTATCTGCTGTGATTTTATTTTTTCAAGATAATCAACGGTTTCCAAATCATCAATTAACCGATCAGCATACTTCGTAATCGCAAGCATCCATTGTTCTTTCTGCCTTTTTTCAGTTTCGGATCCGCATCTTTCGCATTTGCCGTCAACAACCTCTTCGTTTGCCAGTCCAATTTTACACGCAGGGCACCAGTTTATAGGTATGTTTGCTTTATACGCCAGTCCGCGTTCATAGAGTTTTAAAAATATCCATTGCGTCCATTTATAATATGCGGGATCCGTCGTGTTAATTTCGCGATCCCAATCAAAAGAAATGCCAAGAGCTTTAATCTGTTTGGTGAATGTACAAATATTTTGTTCAGTAGCAACGCGGGGATGGATTTTATTTTTTATGGCATAATTTTCCGTCGGCAGACCAAACGCGTCCCAGCCGATTGGATATAAAACATTCTTTCCTTGCATCCTTAATTTGCGCGAAAAAACATCTAACGCGGTATAACTTCGCACATGTCCGACATGAAGCCCAGCGCCGGATGGATACGGAAATTCAATCAAAATATATTTTTTTTCTTTATCGCTAAAATCCTCAGCTTTAAACAAGTTTAACTCCTCCCACTTCTTTTGCCATTTCTCTTCAATTTTTTTTGGATCGTAATTTTTTTGCATAATTTATTTATTTTCTAATTTATCCAAAAGTAAAACATCTTCGCCATTTACTCTGTTGACAATATAACCCATAAAAAACTTGCTATTTTCTGGCGCACCAGTGCAATCTTTGATCTCTTCTAATGTAACCTTTATTTCTCCCGCGCTTTTTCCTTGCGCAGACATATCGCGAGCTAATGTCAACTTAGATTGCGAAACATTATCGCATTTTAATTTATAATCCTTAAAATATTCTATCATATTTTTTAGTTCATCAAGAGATTTAATCCCATCTTTTATTTTAAGAAATTCCTGAAATTTTCTAAACGCCTCTAAATCAACTGCGTTTAATTGACTTAAATCCACTGCTAAAAATTCTTGTATATGACTGGGAATATCGTGATTTTCTGTTTTTAAATTCTGCGCATTTTGAAACTCAAATTTTTGTATTTTTTGTATTTCTTGAATTGTTTTTTCTTCGCGTTCTAATTTCTCTTGAGTTGGCTGTTGTCTGCATTCTGAATTCCCCATATTTTTATTTTTTTAAAAAATTCCTTTTACCGCTTTTATCGCCGCAGGAATAAACGGCAATAAAATCTTTGCCACTCTTATTAAAACTGGAGCTATGACTGACGACTGCAAAGAAGCTTCCACCCGCGCGGTAAATGGATATTTTCCTAAAATATATAACGATAATCCTAAAACTAAACAGCCTTCTATCAAACCTAAAAATGCTCCCGCGAGATGATTTATTGTCTTCAAAAATGGTATTATAGCTATTAGATGGAATAATTTATCTAATAACCAAAAGACAAGCGCGACAAGTCTTACAACTAAAATAAATATAACTATAAAAACAACTGCATTAATCGCATTATGCGAAAATCCTATAATATTACTAATCCATCCTGAAATAGGCAAAAAATAATGTCCCGCAATCCAAGAACCTAAAATAACTCCGACTAACGCGCCTATTGTATGGATAAGCCCGAAAAAAAGCCCTAGCCCGACAAAAGATGACAACAAAACTACTAAAATTACATCAAAAATAGATAACATAAACTATATTCCTCTCTTTTACAAGGAGAGGCTAGATGAGGTTTTATAATAATTTATATTCCTTTATATTCCTATCCTAGTTGCTGTTGAAATAGTCGTAAAATGTCATTCCGACCGAGCGAACCAGACGCCTAAGCGGCTGGTTCGTGAGTGTAGGAATCTGTTTATTAAGCTAAATTTGGTACTGTCAACAGATCCCTCGGCTACGCTCGGGATGACAAAAAAATACTATTTCAACAGACACTATCTTAACATAAATTATCTCAAAAATCAATCCATTAATACGCGCATCTCCATTTTTTTAAAAAATTATGTCAAATTTGCTATGGCAAATAAAAAATAATTATGCTAAAATATATACACTTAGCGCGTAGAAGAATGATTTTAAAATCCCTATTTTAAACTGTTCTATTGAATTATCGCGGATATATAGTGGAAATCAACTTGCCTGCGCAGGCAGGCGCGGATTTGACGCGGAACATAAAAATGAAGAGTTTTTCTGCAGTTTAATAATGTGAAATTTAATTACATTATGTTTTCTTTATTCAAAGAATATAAAATAAAAAAAGGAAATGCCCATCCGCTAGGCGCGACTCCTAATAAAGATGGCGTTAATTTTTCTTTATTTTCAGAACATGCTACAGCTGTGGAACTCTTATTATTTAAAAAAATTAATGATGATAAACCATTTAAAATTATTAACCTAGAGCCTAATATTCATAAAACTTTTAACTTTTGGCATATCTATATAAAAGGACTTAAGCCAGGGATTTATTATGCTTATAGAGTTGACGGACCTAATGATTTATATAATGGTCACCGCTTCAATAAAAATAAAATATTAATTGATCCTTATGCAAAAGCAATAACAGATAATCTTTGGGATTGCGCGAAAGCATGCGATAATGAGGATAACATAAAAAATTCAATGCGTGGAATGGTTGTGGACATCTCAAATTATGATTGGGAGGGCGATCTTCCTTTAAAACAACCTTTAAATGAAACAATAATATATGAGATGCATGTGCGCGGTTTTACTAAATCACCCACGGCGAACTGCAAATATCCGGGGACATTCACAGGAATTATTGAAAAAATACCGTATCTTAAAGAATTAGGAATAACCGCAGTGGAGCTTCTGCCTGTATTTTATTTTGATAATAAAACAATTCTCCGAACCGCTCCTGATGGACGCGCATTAAGAAACTATTGGGGTTATGATCCGATAGCTTATTTTTCTCCTGAAAGTTCATATTGCGTTAATTCTGAAAAAGGTCATCACATAACAGAATTTCGCGATATGGTAAAAGCTCTGCATAAAGCAGGCATAGAAGTAATTCTTGATGTCGTTTTTAATCATACAGGAGAAGGCGATCATATTGGGCCTGTTATAAATTTCAAGGGGATTGATAATTCAGTTTATTATTATCTTAATCCCAAAAATAAGGAATTGTATAGGGACTACTCCGGATGCGGAAATTCTTTACAATGCAACCATCCAATGGTAGGTCATCTAGTTAAAGATTGTCTGGAATTTTGGGTAAATGAAATGCATGTGGACGGTTTTCGCTTTGATCAAGGTTCAATCCTTTCCCGAGGAGAAGACGGTAAACCGATGAAATATCCGCCGCTGTTATGGAACATAGAACTATCAAGAATATTGGCTGATACAAAAATAATTACAGAAGCATGGGATGCGAGCGGATTATATCAAGTAGGTTATTTTACGGGTTATAGATGGTCGGAATGGAATGGACTTTTTAGAGATGATTTGCGCCGTTTTGTAAAAGGACAATGCGGGGTCGTAGGAGCGATAGCAAAAAGGATTGCTGGGAGTTCGGATTTATATCAAAAATCAGGTCATTTACCTATCAATAGCATTAATTTTATTACCTGTCATGATGGGTTTACATTAAAAGATCTTGTCTCCTATAATAAAAAAAATAATCATACTAATGGACAAAATAATATTGATGGGTTTGATGATAATTTGAGCTGGAATTGCGGAGCCGAGGGAGAAACAAATGATTTAAAAATTGAAGAATTACGAATACGCCAAATAAAAAATTTTATTACGATTTTAATGCTTTCACGAGGTGTCCCGATGATTTTGGCAGGTGATGAATTAGGCAGGACGCAAAAAGGAAATAATAACGGATATTGCCAAGACAACGAAATAAGCTGGCTTGACTGGAATTTACTAGAACAAAATAAAGATATTTTTAGATTTTTTAAGCTAATGATTGCTTTCCGAAGAAATAATCCCGTATTACAGCAAGAAAATTTCTTCACTGGAACACAAAAAAATAAACGCGGTCTAAAAGATATTAGCTGGCACGGATGTAAATTATTTAATCCGGGCTGGGATGATCGTAAAAGTCGTATTCTTTCCTTCACAATAGGAGGCGAAAAAAATCAAAGAGATATTCATGTAATCTTAAATATGGAAAATACTGATTTGAATTTTGAAGTACCTTTAGTAAAAGGCTGGCATTGGTATGAAATAATTAATACCTCGAGAAAAACTCCTTTTGATATAATTAAATTGGGAGAAGAAAAAATAATAGCAGATAAAATTTTCCGCGCAAAAAATCATAGCGCAATTGTTTTAATTTCTAAATAATATTATGTAAATTTAATAATATGCGAGTATTAATGTTCGGCTGGGAATTTCATCCTCACAACAGCGGCGGACTAGGCATGGCTTGTTTAGGGCTAACGCGCGCGCTCACAAAGCAAGGGGTAGAGATTACCTTCGTATTACCTAAAAAATTAGAAGGATACTCAAATAATTTAAAGATTATTTTCCCCGACAATAAGCTGGATTTTTTTAATTTCTCTTTTGTTGATTCTCTATTATATCCTTATGTTAACGAAGAACAATATCTTAAACTTTTCACATCTTCCTTGGAAACAAATATCTACGGAAAAAATTTATTTGAGGAAGTTTTACGATATGCCTTTTTAGCAAGAGGCATCGCAAAAAGAGAAAAGTTTGATATTATTCACGCCCATGACTGGCTAACTTTTAAAGCAGGCGTCGTCGCAAAAGATGCAAGCAAAAAAAAATTAATTATTCATGTTCATTCAACTGAGTTTGATCGTACAGGCGGAAACGGCGTTAATCAAAGGGTATATGATATAGAAAAAGAAGGGATGGAAAGAGCTGATGGGATAATAGCAGTATCAAATTTCACTAAAAACATAATCATAAACCGCTACAACATTCCATCTAAAAAGATTGAAGTTATCCACAATAGCGTAGACATTAATGATTATGAAATAAACGAAGGAATGGACATCTTACCTCTTAAAAAACTGGGTTATAAATTAGTGACATTCGTAGGAAGAATTACTTTACAAAAAGGTCTTGATTATTTTCTCTATGCCGCTAAAATAATCAGCGAGCATATTAAAAAAGTAAAATTCGCTGTTGTTGGTTCAGGAGATATGGAAAGACAAATGATTATAGAAACTGCAAAATTAGGCATCTCCGATAAAGTTATTTTTTCAGGATTTTTAAGAGGGGGCGAATTATCAAGAATTTACAAATCTTCTGATTTATTTATAATGCCATCTGTTTCCGAACCGTTCGGACTGACTGCCTTAGAGGCAATCCTTCATGAAACGCCTGTATTAATCTCAAAACAATCCGGCGTTTCAGAGTCATTATCACATGCGCTTAAAGTTGACTTCTGGGATACTAATGAAATTGCGAATCAAGCGATCTCCGCCCTTCGCTATAATTCAATGCGGAGATGTTTAAGAGATTACAGCAAAGAAGAAATTAAAAGATATAGCTGGAATGAAGCGGCGCTAAAATGCAAAGCAATGTATCAAAATATTTAAATTTTTTCTAATTTTATGCCTTCTGTTTGTTTTTATTTTCAAGTTCATCAACCATGGCGGATTAAGCCTTATAAAATTTTTGATATTGGCGATGACCATAATTATTTTAATTATAATAATTTTGGTAATTTAAATAATGAGGAGATTTTAAAAAAAGTCGCTAGGAATTGCTATATCCCGACAAATCAAATTCTTTTAGAATTATTAAAAAAATATCCTGAATTTAAAATTAGCTTTTCTATTTCTGGAGTAGCGCTTGAACAATTTGAGAAATTTTGTCCTGTATTAATAGAATCATTTCAAAAACTGGTTAGAACAGGACGGGTAGAAATGCTTAGCGAAACATATTATCACTCGTTGTCATGCCTTTATTCTAAAGAAGAATTTATAAAACAAGTTAAAATGCATAAAAAGAAGATAAATGAACTTTTTAATTATTCTCCAAAAGTATTTAGAAACACGGAATTGATATATAATAACGCTCTTGCGGCAGAGGTTGAAAAGATGGGATATAAAGGAATTTTAGCCGATGGCGTTGATCATATTATGCAATGGAGAAGTCCAAATTTTCTCTATAAACCGGTTGGAGGAAAAAATATAAAATTACTTCTAAAAAACTA
This sequence comes from bacterium, assembly GCA_043808545.1. Taxonomy (GTDB): domain Bacteria; phylum Patescibacteriota; class Patescibacteriia; order JAZDEU01; family JAZDEU01; genus JAZDEU01. Next base: position 13,124 of record JAZDEU010000049.1, read on the forward strand.
TCGTTTATCTGATGATATTGCTTTTAGATTTTCACAAACTTCATGGGAAAGCTACCCGCTTTATGCTTCTACATTCGCTGAATGGGTCTCTGTTTATAATGGCAACGGAGAAGTGGTTAATTTATTTATGGATTATGAAACATTCGGAGAACATCAACCTAAAGAATCAAATATTTTTGAATTTTTGAAATACTTGCCGTATGAAATCCTTAAACATCCCGATAATAATTTCGCAACTCCTTCTGAAATTATTAAAAAATATAATTCTGTGGCAGAATTAGATGTCCCCTTCTTTATTTCTTGGGCTGATATAGAGAGAGATCTTTCCGCATGGCTTGAAAATTCTATGCAACAAGAAGCAATTAATAAAATTTATGAGATTGAAAAAGATGTTTTGAATTTAAATGATGAATTTCTTTTGGAAGACTGGAGAAAATTACAAACATCAGACCATTTTTACTATATGAGCACGAAATGGTTTTCGGATGGCGATGTCCATAAATATTTTAATCCTTATAATTCACCGTATGAGGCATTTATTTCATATATGAATGTCGTTAATGATTTAAAAATGAGGATTGAAAATTATAAAAATATGGTATAATTATAGCAGAGTTAAAAATAAAAAAATTATATATTTTTTAAAGGTCGAAAAAAATAATTTAACATTAAAATGAATATGTTTTTTATGAAAAAAGAAGAAAAGACTCCTGCAATCCCTAAAAAAGCCCCTATTCAAAAAAAGTCTCCGCCTCAAAATAAAGTTGCATCAAAAAAGATAATGACTGAGGCTTCTCCAGAATGCTCTTTTTGGATAAACAATGGGCCAATCGTAAAAGATTTAGTAGAATTAAGAGATGTTTTAAATTCAATTAGTGATGAAATGTACGACTATCATACAAAAAGAGACGGAAACGATTTTTCAAAATGGGTTGAGGAAGTACTAAAAGATATAGAATGCGCGCAAAAATTAAAAAAAGCGAGAAATAGACAAGAAGCAATAATAATCATAGAAAAATACATCTAATAAACTACAATAACTTTACTGGAGGACATTGAACTACTACGCCAAAAATTTTTGTATGTTAGTGAAACCCTGCGGAAAGCGAGGTTCCTGCTTCCGTGCCAATCAATGGATTTTAGATGTAGCGTTAAAGATAAAAAATACCAGTAATTTGCTTTAGGCAGCAAACTGGTATTTTTTTTATTATACTAAAATATTACTTTATACTCTCGGAAATAAAGCATCTACCTTTTTAAATTCGCCAAATTCAACACTTCCCCATTTTCGCGCATATTCTAATGTTTTTCCAGATTCAATATCAGCAATTCCTAAAATATCAAAAATTTTATCAGCTGTATCCGGCATAAAAGGCTTTAACATCCATGCGATATGGCGTATAGCTTCTACTACTGTAAATAATATCTCACATGCTTTTTCATTCTCTCCATTTTTAATAAGTTCCCAAGGTTTTGTCTCAGCAATAATCCCATCGCACTCTTTTATTAACTTATTTGCAACTGCCAAAGCTTCATTTAATAAAAAATTATCCATCTTTTTTATATATTCAGTCCAATATTTCGCGATATTAAATCTATCCGTTATTCGCGTTGATTCGCTTTCAAATTCGCGTTGATTAGCATTAAGCATCATAGTAATAGTCCGAGAAACCAAATTACCCAACCCATTTGCCAAATCCCCGTTATACCGCGCTTCAAATTTCGCATAAGAAAAATCTCCATCTTTCATCGTTGGTATTTCTGCGAGCAGATAATATCTAAACGCGTCAACTCCATATTTTTCCATTATCTCAAAAGGATCAACGACATTTCCTAATGACTTGCTCATTTTCTGTCCATCAGAACTTATAAATCCATGTATTAAAATTTGCTTAGATGGCGTAATGCCGGCTGACATAAGCATCGCCTGCCACATAGCAGACTGTTGGCGTAAATTATCTTTCCCCGCTATTTGAAAAACCGGCCACCATTTATTGAATTTCTCCATATCATCAGACCATCCGATAGCAGAAATATAATTTACTAAAGCGTCAAACCAGACATAGATAACATGTTTTGCGTCATTCGGAACTTCTACTCCCCAAGGCATTTTTTCGCGCAGTCGCGAGATGCTAAAATCCTGCAAACCTCCTTCAACAAAACTCTTTATCTCATTCAGCTTTTCTTTCGGCAATACAAACTGATCATCTTTTTTATATAAATCAAGCAACGCAGTTTGATACTTAGAAAATCTAAAAAAATAATTTTCCTCTTCAATTTCTTCAATCTCTAAATTAGGATGAAGCGGACATTTTTCATTGTTCAGTTCTGAATCAGTTTTCTCCAGTTCGCATCCCACGCAATATTTCACTTTATATTCTTTTTTATAAATATCTCCATTCTGAAAACAACGGCGCCAAAATTCTTGCGCCGATGCTATATGATGCTCATCATTAGTTCTAATAAAATTTGTATAGCTAATATTTAAACTTTTTCCCAATCTTTTAAATATTTCCGCGTATTTATCGCAGAATTCCTGCGGCGCCAGCCCTTCAGCTTGCGCCGTTTTATAAATCTTTTGCCCATGCTCATCTGTTCCAATATTGAAAAAAACTTCTTTTCCATTTAATCTCGCATACCGCGCGATAACATCGGCCTGAATAAATTCTAAAGCATGCCCGAGATGCGGAGTGGCATTCACATACGGGAGGGTGGTTGTTATATAAAAAGTTTTTTTCATATATTTAAAAGTTTATTAGTGTGAACTCTATTAAAAAATAATCAATATCCTAAATAGCAATCATCCACATCCGCAAATGTCCCTTGCGAATTTAAAATCGCTTTTTCTTTTAAGCATTGGTTGGTTCGCAATACAATTTCTCCATCTTGAGTATCCCAAAATTCAGGCGCGGTTTCAAAATTTCCGTTTGGATTAAGCTCTTTATCTCTTAACCATTCATTATAACTTGCTGGGAACATATTATTTGCTTTCACATATCCATCAGTCCCTTTCGTTTTATCATATTGCCACTCGTATATCTCTTTCCACGGCCATGCGAATTGGAATAATCTGAACGAATGAACAATTTCCGACATGCCGTCGTCATCAACATCAATTAGTTCTACTCTATTAAATAAATTACTATTATGCAATTTCACCTCAAAATTTTCTCCGTTCCACTCATAAAAATAAAATGGCTTAAAAGATCCGCTACCCATATTCTGATACATTACCGCAACATCAAGGTTAGAATTGCCATTCAAATCCCCGACTTGCCACCACTCAAATCCTTCTCCGTATCCAGGCAGTTCCAAAAAATAGCCGTCTTCACGCAACAAAATAATTTTTGAAATCCCCATGTACTCCAGATAATCTTTATTAATTAAAACTAATTTTGATTTTAACTTTTCATCCCGTCTGTTATCATATTTAATATCTATAAAGTATTCTCCAATAATTCTATAATTATGATATTGAGCGGGTAAATCCGAGTTGAATATAAACGCAGAATTATTTTTAACTAATTTAATATAAACAATGAACCCTGCTAAAAGCAACCACAAAATGATAGCAATAAATTTGTATTTTTTAATAAAACCAAACATAAAAAATTATTCTTTGTAATAAAAATAATAAAACAAAAATTGAGGAATTCCTTCTGGATATATTCCTTCAGCTTTAGTATCCGATCTATATTGAGTATATAATTTTAATGGATTATTCTTGTCTTTAAAATCAAAGGTGGTTGGTCTTTCTCTGACCCAAGCATAGTATGCGGCGGATGCCCTAATCACATCCGCTATTTTTGTATAATCAAAATCATATCCTAATCTTTTCAGAGTAGTTATAGATTGCAGCGCTTCCAACCCCATTAACCCGCTTTCGCCGATATAACGATCATCAAGATGTATTTCTTTGCCAAATCTGATTTCCTGCGCGATTGTCGCTTTTAAAATAATCGGATCAATATCAAACTCTTTGCTGGCAATCTCAATCTCTTTATCGTATGTTGTGAAATTTTTTATTGGCGCAGGGATCTTTTTAAATTCAACTTCCTTGCCGATTTCTCTGTATAACTCACTGACTAATTTTATAATATCATCAGATGTTTTGGGATTACTTTGTTTTTCCGCCTGTCCATCATCTTGTTGTTCATCCTCGTCTTTTGCAATTCCCAAATACATCCAAACATAATTTAATGTCGGCATCCTATCCGCCCAAAATTCAATATAATGATTTGATTTTTCTAAATTCAAATAAAATCTCCTTTCTTCGGTATCGCCTTTTAAATTTCTCCCCTGCCAAAACCAATTTTTGCCCCACCAATTCCCAGATTTATTCTTCTGTATTTGCCCATCTATGATCAATTTCACATCATCGCTATCTCCTTTTCTTTTTTCGCAAATAACACCCGCGTCTAAAATCCGCAATGGCAAATCGATCAAAGCTAATGCTATCCATGGTCTTCTATTTCCATCTTGAGCTTGCTCTTGCAAACTTAATTTAATATCATTTGGATTTTTTATTTCCGCAATTCTCGGTTCTTCGTCAATCACAGCTCCTCGTTTTGGAATAAACTTTATTTCATGCGTTCCGACTTTAAAATCTAAAATAAAAATCACAGTTTTAGATAATCCTTTTAACTCTGTGCCGTTCCACGCAGTCGGAATATCATAATACTGCGGATTATTTTCAACTGACATCTCTCTAAATTTTATGCCGTCCACTTCCACTCGCAAATCCTCTCCGCCAAATAATCCAAAAAACTTGCCTTTTTTACAACTTGCTTTAATTAAAATTGAATATACACCGTCCTTATCAGCTGTAAATTTATACTTAAATTGTTCTTTTATCAATTTATACTAATTTGCTAAACTAAATAGGATTTGCTATAATAAAATAATATATTATTAATTATTTTAATTATAGCAAAATCTATGTACAAAATCAAATTGTCCAAGTCAGAGCTTAGCAAGCTAAAAAGTAAAAAGAAAAAAG
>JAZDEU010000050.1:0-7341 GCA_043808545.1 bacterium
GAGAATGTTGTTAATCTGCGGAATAGGTACGGCTTATTGAAAATTTTTGACAATGTTTGCTTGCTCATAGTTATTTGTTTTTGTTAATTGTTAATGTACTTATATTTTAGCAGAAATTATATAATTATGCACGCAAGTCTATTCTTTGCGAACTATGCGAGCAAAAAGTAACTCCTGATAACGACATACGCATTTTCCATCTCATACTTAGTAGCAACTTTCCTATAGACAGCAAAGAAAAGATAGAACAGCTTCCAGATTACAAAGATTTTATGGGACTTGTGCCTCGCCATATCATTCCTACCGCAACAGGTGATTTTTGGGCAGGTGTTATATGCCCAGGCTCTCCCACTCGTCAAAATTTAATATCAACTGACGAGGAATGGAAGAAAGCATATCAAAAACAACAAGAATTATTTAGATAAATTTATCTCATTTTTTCAACTTTCAACAAAAAGGACTGCAAAAAACGCAGTCCTTCTTTTTTTTCTTAAATCATCAAAAGCATCAAATAATATGGAATAAAATATAAAACTGCTCCGTTTATTTCCTTTTGCGCAATTTCATTTCTTGTCACAACTATTCCATATTTTAATTTATTCTTTTTTATATAATCAGTTAAAACCGCTAAATCTTTGAAGCTGATATTATTTGAAAATTTTACCTCAATCGGCAAAATTTCCACTTTTTCATTAGGTATGGTGATCCGTTTTGACACAATAAAATCAATTTCTTTTTCTCCTTTTCGCCAGAAACTTAACGGTTCATTAACTATTGTCTTAGGATATTTCTGCCGCAAAACATTATAAATAACATTCTCAATTATTTTTCCAAATGCTTGCGGGACTTCCTCTACATGGTCGGGTCTGAAACGATTGATAGCGCAAGTAAAATTAATGCAAGGAGTATATGCCTTTTTTAAAATGCGTCCTCTTTTTATCAAACTTTTGTGATATTTATAAAGCGCTTCAATAACGTAACTTTCTTTCAGGTACTCTAAATATTTTTCAACCGTCAAGAAAGAAACACCAGCCTCAGCGCCGATATTTTTTAATTCAAAAACCGAGCCGATATTATGAAGCAATTGATTATTAACAAGTTTAAATTCGTTTGGTTTTTCAATATTAAAAATACGAACGCAATCCTCTAAAACTTTACCAATTACCGATTCAATAATATAATCGTGCTTTTTTTCAATAGCCTCTATATTGCGCATCTCAGGAAATTGCCCGACAGTAATATACTCTTTCGCAAAATCAACAATTTTTTGACCATAAAAAGTATTATAACCGCTCAAATCGCTAAAAATATCTTTCATATCATATAAATCAAATTTACCAGCTAATTTAATATGTTCATTATTTATGCTCATAAATTCGCGAAATGACATCGGCGGCAAATAAAAGTCAAAAATCCTTCCTGCTAAACTCTCGCGATATTTATTTTTTAAAAGCAAAGATTGCGAACCTGTGATAATGAATTTAATATTTTTGGAAGATAAATCATAAAATCTTTTTAAGACAGACTGCCAATTATCAATATACTGAATCTCATCTAAAAAAATATAAACTTTTTCGTCGGGATAATATTTTGCCTTTTTTAAAATTCCTTCCATGTAAGCAGTCAAAACTTCATCCAAAAATTCCTCTTTCTGCAATTGAGCGCCATAATCAAAATTATAGTAAAAAATATTTTTCTTTTTTACTCCGTCATTTAAAAGCTTGCTGGCTATCTGCTTTAAAACCGTACTTTTCCCTACGCGTCTCAAACCGACAATATTAAGTATTAGCGAATGCGAAAGATTATTAACAATTTCATCATACAATTCCCGCTTAGGCAAATCAGCTTCCATTATTTTATATTTATCATTTAACCACCAATCATTTTTTGCTTCTAGTTCCTTATTTTTTATCATATTTATATATACTTTAACTGTAGTATAGCTAAATTCTATTTTAATTATACCCTATGTTAATCAAGTTGTCAATGCCTAAAAAATCGCTCATCTTAGCCTAAAATTAGTTGACATTTTTGACATTACTCCTACATTAGTTATCCTATTTCCACAGTTCCCGAATTTGCCAGTTTTAGCAGTTTTCTAATTCCCCGATTTCTTTACTAATAAAATAGCTTGCTTTATCTCTCGGTATGAATTTCTAAATTTCTAATTTGTGTAGTCGCCGCATTACAACAATCCACCCCATATTTTACTCTATTTTTTACTTAACCTTAGCTAAAAAACTAATTTTACAACACACTACAATCACAATCTGTTATTTATATTTTACCATATTATAAAAATATTATAAAGTAAGGATAAACTAAAAAGTTATCATTTATTATTTTTGCACGGTGTTTAAAAAACAACTTGCATAAAAATAATAAAATTAAATTTTTATCATTATGAAAAAACAAAAAAAATGGCTTATTGCCATAATGCTCGTATGCGTATTCGCGATGGCAGGATGCGCGGCGAAAAAAAACATTGAAGCGCCGTCTAAAGTTGCCGCAAAAAAAGAAGCTCAACAAATAACCGAGCCAATAAAAATCGGGTTATCACTTCCTCTAACAGGCGAAGCGGCGAGTTACGGAGAAGCGGCTTTAGGAGGAGCAGAACTCGCGGCAAAAGAAATAAATGACGCTGGAGGAATAAATGGGAATAAAATAGAATTAATCCCAGAAGATGATCAATGCAGTTCATCAGGAGGAGCAATGGTCGCGAACAAATTAACTAACATTGATCAAGTTTTAGCAATGGTACATTTTTGTTCTGCCGCGGCAGGAGCTGGGACTCCTATCGCGCAAAATGCTAAAATTCCTTCAATAGTTCTTGGAGCCGCTCCAGAATTAACTCAAAATAGAGATTACATATTTAGAAATTACCCCTCAGATTCTTTTCAAGGAAAATTCGCCGCTGAATTTATATATAACAAATTGAATAAAAAAAATGCAGCAGTAATTTTCGTAAAAAATAACTGGGGGCAAGGAATTAGAGATGTATTTACTAAAAGATTTAAAGAATTAGGCGGCAACATAGTTTACGATGAAAGCGTAATGCAAGATTCAACAGACTTAAGAACACAAATCGCAAAAGCTAAAGCAACAAATCCAGATGCTTTATACTTTCCTGTTTATCTTAAAAACGGAGTCGCTGGGCTAAAACAGCTTAAAGAACTTGAATTTAATGCGCCAATAATAAGCGGAGACGGATTTGAAGCAGAAGAAATATTAAACATGCCTGAAGCTGAAGGAACTCTTTATATTGCCGCAAAAACAAACAATCCGGAATATTTCAAAAAACAAGTAAAAGAAATTTCAGGCAGAGAATCTAATGTTTTTACTCCTTATGTATATGATGCAATAAAAATCTTTGCCGAAGCGATTAAAAAAGCCGGTACAGATAAAAAAGCTATAAGAGACGCTTTAGCAAATATGTCTTACAAGGAAGGGATGTCTTCTCCTCTTATAGAATTTGACGAGCAAGGGGATTTAAAACAAGCGGAATTTGAGGTAAAAGTTATTAAAAACGGAAAAGGAGTTAGCTGGCAAGCTGAGTAAAGTATATGTACAGGAGTCAGACTCCTTTTGGAGTCTGACTCCTGCTCAGCAAAAACACAAACAAAAAGGAGAAAACAATGGATAAAAAGCAAGAACAAAACAAAAACATAGAATTAAAACCGCCCAAAGATCTTTCTAATGTGGCTGAATTTTCCGCAGACTGCATTACTCACAGAAAACAATAACGCAGTTTCCTGCGCCATTTTTAACTCCCCTCCCTCTATTTTTTCACTTCGGCCAGTTCATAAAAAATGACTGGCCAATTTTTTAAAAATGAGGGAAATTTTATATTACCCCCCTATAATTTTTCTCCCATTTCCACGCGGACGATAGAGCGTCTTCCAAAGTTTTTTCCGCCCGCCAGCATAATTCCTCGTTCGCGCGCCGCGTGTCAGCCCAAACTTTAGCGACATCTCCCGGCCGCCGTCCGACAATTTTGTAATTCAGTTTTATTTTATTTACGCTCTCAAATGTACTTATTATTTCTAAAACAGATGTGCCTTTACCTGTCCCTAAATTAAAAATTTCTATATTGCTTTTATTTTTCTTTTCTATCATAAGTTTTACAGCGGCAATATGAGCTTTCGCTAAATCAACAATATGAATATAATCTCTTACGCCTGTCCCGTCAGCAGTTTCATAATCGTTGCCATAAACCATAATTTGCTCACGCAATCCGATAGCAGTTTGAGTAACATACGGAACAAGGTTGGCGGGAATTCCCAGCGGCAGTTCTCCAATCAGCCCTGATTCATGCGCGCCTATTGGATTAAAATAACGCAAAGAAATCGCCTCAAACTTACCTTTATTCGCATTCGCCGTGTCAATTATTATTTCTTCTGCTATTTTTTTCGTATTTCCATAAGGAGATTCCGCTTTTTTTATAGGAGAATTTTCCTTTACAGGAAACTTATCAGGCTCGCCATAAACACTGCAAGACGAGGAAAAAACTAAATTGCTTTTCTTATGCGAAAGCATTGCTTCAAGTAAATTCACTAAGCCAAGAAGATTATTTTTATAATATAATAATGGTTTTTCTACCGACTCACCAACAGCTTTTAACGCCGCAAAATGTATAACTGCATCTATCTCTTTATATTTTTCAAAAAAATCATTAACAGCTAACTTATCCGTTAAATCAATTAACTCAAATTTTGGTTTAATTCCAGTAATTTCTTTTATCCGATCTAAAACTTCTATTTTAGAATTTGATAAATTATCAATAATAATAACATCAAACCCCGCTTTTTGAAGTTCAACAACTGTATGAGAGCCAATATATCCTGTCCCGCCTGTAACTAATATTTGTTGTTCCATAATTGGATAAGACAACCTCTTTGAATCAAATTTACAATTCTTTGTATTCATATATTTTATTATACCAAAACAGCCATAAAAAGCAATTTTTAAATCTGTCGTCAGAAATAGTTAACAAATTTTAAAATTGCGCTAAAGATAATAACTTGCAATTCCTCCTGACTTGAGCAAATTAGTATGACAAGCTAAATTTAGATAAAATTTCTTTAACTTCAGCTGTTATTTCTGAACGCATAGTTATTTCTTCGCCAGTTAAAGTATTTTTTATTCTTGCATCGGTTACGCTCCGTAAAATTCGCGCAATTTGCTTTGTGGATTTAGCCGTCTTGATTTCCATATATTTACAGACAGCTAAAGCCATAAAACAAATTAAAATATGCGCCTTTATGGTATGCTCTTTAAAATGAAAAATTGGTCTGATTTCCAGATCGCTCTTAGCGATGCGGAATGCCTGCTCTACATGCCACAGATTATGATAATGTTTTATGATAGTGAGATTGTCGACATCTTCGGTCAAATTAGTATAATATCCCTTGACGCCTAAAAGTGATTTTGTCTTTTGTATCAATTCATTATTTATTTCAAATTCGGTTTTGTTTTTTCCCTTTACAAATTTCACCCGCCTTGCCCGCGCAGGATTTTTCAAAAGCATTTCCGCTTTCATGATCTGTTTATCCATTTCAACTTTATCTTTGCGATAGCGCTTCAATGAAAAATCACATACTAATTGCCCATGCTCAGTTTTTATTCGTAAATTTTTTCCATCTTTTTTATCAAGTTTTATACTGATTTCTTTTATCAATTTAATAGGCAGATTGCTTGTCCGAGCGCCGACGATATATGACAATTTATTTCTTTCCAGCGCTTTGATATTTTCCATGCTGATCATTGCCGCATCAGCCACTACCGTCAGTTTTTTAATTTGATTTTTCCTTTTAAAAGCGGGAATAATTGGAATAAATGAGTGTCCTTCAAAAGTGTTGCCTTTGAAAATGTCATAAGCCACGGGAAAACCCAATCCGTTCACAATCAGTCCGATTAAAATTTGCGGCTGTTGAGATTTATTATCTTTAGAAAATCCAGGCTTTCTAAGTTCATCAGACTGAAATGTTTCAAAGTACAAAGTTGTCACATCATAAAAAACAAGAGAGAAGTCAAAGTTAAATTCATTTTTAGCTACAGCTAAAACTTTGCTTTCTGTTTTGCTTTTTAATAAAATAAATTCTGGCAGATAGCGATAGAAATCTTTCCGCAGATACTTGATGCCGAAAAATTCATCGAGCAGTTCAAACGAATACAATTTTGACGCTGGTTCAATTATGCGAACAATAACCAGATCAATAAACATCTTTTTATCTGTTAACGAACAGAAACTAAAATGTTTAATGACCTGCATTAAAATTTTATAAATGAATCCATAACGCACGCCGACATATTGGCACTTATTAAGTTGGATAAAATTTATGTCAGACGAATTTAATTGCGGAAATAATGGACGCTGTTTAGATTCTTTTTCTATCTATAGAGCGGCTGTTTTTTTAAGAGCATTCAGTTTTTCAGGATTGTGAGCGCTACCAATGCGCGCGGCAATAATCATCTTGCGATTTTTATATTTAGTTGCTGTTGAAATAGTCGCAAAATGTCATTCCGACCGAGCGAACCAGACGCCCAAACGGCTGGCTCGTGAGTGGAGGAATCTGTTTATTAAGCCAAATTTGGTACTGTCAACAGATCCCTCGGCTACGCTCGGGATGACAAAAAAATACTATTTCAACAGACTCTATTTAACCACCTGAACGGCAGTAGCCGATGATGAAGTTTTGGTTGTGCGGATATGATACATACAAAAGGCAAATTTATACCTTTAGTATGACAAAAATATATTTTTTTGACAAATTTTATTATATTTTAGCCAAAATATTTTTTTAAAAATTTTCCTTGCTCAAGTCAGGAAGATAATAACTTGAAATTCCTAGCGAAAATCGTCAATTTCATAAGAATAAAAAAATCCGCAGATGCGATACTTGGCGTATGACTTTGCGGATTTGGTAAAAATTATACACTAACCTTTTTTATAACAAAAACATCTTTTGTATCCGGTTCAAGCTCAGCAAAATATAATTCAACTTTTACCTGCGAAAAATTTTTTAAAATAATTTCCCGCGACTCTTTTAAGTCAGTGTAATGCTGATCTAATTCCTCTTTTCGCGATGAAAAATTATTTCCATAAGCGCCGCAGGTTTCATGGTTTAAAAGAAATACGCTTTCCACTTGATGCAGTTCAGCTGAAACTCTTGTATCGCGCAAAACTGAATGATGGTGGTCATTGCCTATTAAATCCTTAACGCCTCCCGCGCGAGTAATCAGATCGCAATCAATACCTAAATTTTTAATAAATTCGGCTACATAATTGCGTCCGTCTTTTCTCTGATGAAGGCGGAAATCTTGGCATGTTATTAAACATGC
>JAZDEU010000051.1:0-2531 GCA_043808545.1 bacterium
AAATAAGCCGGAATTATAAGCGCTAGATGAACCCAAAACCAAAACCCAAATTCTTTTTTCATAATGGGAATTTACACTTTAAAACATACTTAATTAAATATATCGTTTAAAATCCATTTCTAGACCATTCTTTTCTATTAAATTTTTCATACTATTGTAACCGGGTGAATAATAATGGAATTGTCCTTCAGTGTTTAACCCATCTTTTAATTCTTTATAACCCCCTGGCTTCAAAGAACAACAAAAATTAGTAAACGTAGCGGAATATTTTAATAGCTTACTAATACATTCGGGATTCTCTCTTGTCGAAGCAACTATTTCGGCATTGGGAAATGCTAGGCGATAAATTGCCGTAGCAAAAATATAATCATCATCAGAAACTTCGAAACCAGTATCCCTAATTTCTGTGCCATCAGCTGATTTTAAGCGCGGTATACCAATTAAGTGCGGAAAAATATCATATCTTTCTTTCAAATAATTTCCGTATTCTATAAGCATTAATACATCATATTCCATCTTGGATAAGCCAAAGAGCACTCCGATGCCTATTTTTTTAATTCCTGCAGACATTGCCCTTTCTGATGCATCCAGCCTAAAATCCATATCCCCTTTTTTTGTATCTTTTGGATGATAATATTTATACATCTTCTCATCATACGTTTCTTGAAAAAGGATTGTCGTATCAAGGTAATTTGCAAAAATTTTATATTCATCCTCAGTTAAAGATTCGAAGCAAAAAGCGGACCCATCAACTTTATCCCTTATAGCGGACATCATCTTTTTTAATAGTCCAAAATCATAGTTTAAACTTCCTGCTACTAGTTCGACTGTATTATATTTCATTTCAACGACTATATTTAATTCATCTAAAAAAGAATTATAATCTAGCCATTTTCTATCTAGATTTTTTATTTCTGACGACATCCCGCAATACTTGCATTTATTTTGGCATCTGGTATCTATGTATATTGGAACAATAAACCCTACCTTGGATTTAAAATTTTTTCTTGTAATTTTTTCGGATGATTCAAGTATGCAATCTCTATATTTCTTATTATGATCGGCCAATAAACTAGCGTAATCTAGCAAATTTAATTCCTCTGAGCTTTTAATTTTGCTCAGCGCAATAGAAACATCCCAATTCTTCGCTTTTTCCAAAGCGTCAAGAACCTTCTTATTAGTTTCCTCGTAAACTTTAGAAAACATAAAGTTTTATTTATACCCAATTACAATTCCGTGCGGAGTCCACGTATTACATCTTATTTTTTTAATATTTTTAAATCCCGCCCTCTTTAATAATTTTTCATAATCTTTCCAAGGGTAAATCATCCCGGCGCCTGCAGCTACTGCTCTAAAATATACAGTATCTAAAGCAGCCATAACAGATCCTCTTTCGTCATCTTCCGATATCGAACTAAATATTATAACTTTTCCGTTCTTGTTTAGCGAGCTATATGCTTTTTTAAGCAAAATTTCATTTTCTCTTTCCGACCAAATTACCAACTGGTGAATAAATGATACTACGTCAAAACCTTTAGGAAACTCATCTTTAAACATATCCCCTCTTAAAAAATTTATTCTATTCGATAGTCCATTCTGTTTTATTTTCTTCTTGGCTAAATTTTCAGCTACAGATAAATCAAAAATTGTTATGTTAAGATTTGGATTATTTTTCATTATCGATATGGCATTAATCCCACCACCACCGCCAATATCAAGCATTGATTTATCCTTTGAGAAATCTACACTTTTAATTAAATGCGGATTAGCATACTGCGAGTATGTCTCCATGTAATTATAAAAGATATTTTTAAGCTTGCTATCATAATTCAATCTTTCATAAATCGTCGCCCCATTTCCATTAAATCTCTTAACTCCTACGTTCTTATTTTTTTTCAATGATTCAACATAATCAATCTGGCCAATATACATTATATGCGCCTGAATTTTTACCATAGATTTAAACAAAGCCCATTCATTTCTCTTGAATAAATTTTTTATGGGTTCACAATTCTGATATAAATCATTTTTTACGGTAATTAACCGTAAAGAAACCAAACCGAACAGCAGAGTTCTTAAAGAATCCTCTTTGATTTTTATCTTTTTACTAATTTTTTGCGCGTTAAGCTCACTCTCGTAAAGTAACTCAAATATTTTTAATTCCACTCCCGCATGCAATACTTGAAAAGCGGCAGCAGCATGAAGATACAAGATTAAATCATTTTGCGTTAAGTTTTCATTTTTGTCCATAAAATAAATTTATTTATTATAAAAAATCGCATTTTTTTGATCTGGCGGACTGCGTCCACCGTAGCTCGCCCGGAATATAAGTATCATACCCGCGAAAAAAAGCAAAAACTTAATTTAACGAGCTCGCTTACGCTAAGGCTACGGCGGGCCGAAGATCGCCTATGTTCATCTTCGATGAACTTCGGCGGACTAAAAGCGGAGAGAAGAGGATTCGAACCCCTGGTCCCTTGCGGGACAACGGTTTTCAAGACCGCCGCATTCGGCCGCTCTGCCATCTCTCC
>JAZDEU010000052.1:0-2247 GCA_043808545.1 bacterium
TGTTGAAATAGTGTCTCCAGCGTCATTCTGAACCCCGCTTGCGGGGTGAAGAATCCCGTGGCTAAGCAAAAAAACACTGGGATTCTTCGCCCTCCTGGCGCTCGGGTTCAGAATGACGCGACTATTTCAACAGAAACTAAATACTAAATACATTTTCCCTTGCGCGTTTTTTAAAAATTTTGTATAATATAGATATATGGATGCTAATCAAAAAATTTTACAGCAAATTTTAAAGGAACAAAAAGGATTTAGAAAAATTTTAAAAGATCAGGATGTTAAATTTGATAAAAGATTTAAAAAGCAGGATGCGAAATTTGATTTTAATTTAAAGAGAGAACTGGAAAAACAGGGGAAAGAATTTCAATTGCACATTTCATTTTTAATGGAAAATATTGACGCCAGATTTAAAGCTATAAATGAGCAATATGAGGATATAAGAAAAACTTTGGATTCGCATACGGAAATGCTGGGAGAGATGAAAGAGGATATTGAGATTATGAAAAGCGAGCTACGGATAATGAGGCGTGAATTAAACGGAAAAGCGGAGTTTAAAGATGTTATAATTTTAGAAAAAAGGGTTTGCGTTTTAGAAGAAAAAGTAAATTCTTTATAATTTTAAATAGTTATTTCATGACACATAATTCATGATGCATAATTCATGTTTCATGATTCATGATTCTCAATTTTATGAATTTTAAAAAAGCAATTTCGTTTTTCGCGTGGGGATGTTTATTAACAATGTTTATTGCGCCTATGATAGCTGGAGCGCAGACAACGCCGGCAGGACCTGATGTGTGGGGAATAATCCCAAGCGGGGCGGGCGGAAGCTATGCGGGGCAATCTGTTGAGAACGCTATAAAAGGCGAAACAGGGCTTACATATAAAGATCCTAGAGTGGTTGTGGCTAGCATAATTAACCTCGCTTTAAGTTTTCTTGGCATCATCGCTGTTATCCTTATATTGATTGGAGGGTTTAAATGGATGACTGCGGGCGGAAACGAAGAGCAGGTTGGGGACGCTAAGAAATGGATTTATTCGGGAGTAATCGGGATATTGATTATTCTGTCAGCTTACGCGTTAGCCAAGTTTGTTATAACGCAACTAAGCATAGTAACGACAACATGAACAACAACTCCTTAGTGACAATTAAAATTTTTATATATTTTCTTTAAAAATTTAAGATCTTTATATGGGAGCTTCTATTATATTAAGGGGTCGCGAATAAATTTAGAGTATATTTATTATTTTATACATTATCTTTATATAATATGGACATCACACTCCAAAATGGCACTTAGAACTTAATAAAAATTGATGAGTGGCGAAGTTTTGCAGTTTAGAAAAACCGCATAAGTATCAGTAGATACATAGAGGATTTTTCTAAACGAAAAACAAGCCAGTCGCAATTTTTATAAGTTATGGAGCACTGTTTTGGAGTGTGATGTCCATAACTAAAGGTCGAAATAAATAGAGATAACGGATAATATGGTAATATATTAAATAATATAATAGTAAAGTTTATTAAATAAAGATTTAAAAAGAATGCTTAAAATTAATATTAAAAAAGTAGTTGTTTTTTTTACAGCTTTATGTTTTGGCGCGTTAGTAATTGTTCCTGCATTAGCTCAAAGTTATGACTGTAGTTCTGATTGTACTGCTGCTACTCTTACAGATGTGGAGAAAACCGCTTGCATTGCGGCGCAACAGAAAGCAAAGTGCGGTACTAGTGGTACTACTGGTAAGTTTAATCCATGGGGAGACCAAAGCGGGGGAATCCAAGATATAGGTTTAGGAGCTAGGGAGCCTAGCGATATCGCAGTTAGTATTATAAATGTTATTTTAGGATTTCTAGGGATAATAGCTGTTCTTATTATCTTAATTGGAGGTTTTAAGTGGATGACAGCCGGCGGGAATGAAGACCAAGTGGGAGATGCGAAGAAATGGATTTATTCCGGCGTAATCGGTCTTTTTATTATTCTAGCTGCTTATGGTTTAGCGAAGTTTGCTATTGAACAATTAATGACAGCTACCGGTGGAACTGCTAGTACTGCCTCATAGCTTTGAGCGAATTTTTAGGGGATACTGCGGATCGCTCTGTGGCATCCCCTAATTAGTGTCTGTTGAAATAGTGTCTCCGTCGTCATTCTGAACCCGCTTTAGCGGGTGAAGAATCCCGTGGTTAAGCAAAAAAATTCTGGGATTCTTCGCCCTCCTGGCACTCGGGCTCAGAATGACGCGACTATTTCA
>JAZDEU010000053.1:0-9247 GCA_043808545.1 bacterium
TGAAATAGTCGCGTCATTCTGAACCCGAGCGCCAGGAGGGCGAAGAATCCCAGTGTTTTTTTGCTTAGCCACGGGATTCTTCACCCCGCAAGCGGGGTTCAGAATGACGCTGGAGACACTATTTCAACAGATACTAATTAGTGTCTGTTGAAATAGTATAAAATTAAATTTGGCTTAATGCACAGATTCCTCCACTCACGAACCAGTCGTTTGGGTGTCTGGTTCGCTCGGTCGGAATGACATTTTGCGACTATTTCAACACTAACTACTTAACTGAATAACTTATTTTACCGCGTTAACCTGCCTTGCTAAGCTAGATTTTTTTCTCGCTCCGGTATTCTTCTTTAAAACTTTTTTCTGAACAGCCCTGTCAATCGCCCTAATCGCGGCAGAAGAATACTTTTTTACATCTTCAATGTTCTTTTCTTTAATAGATTTTAAAGTTTTTTTAGTTAAATCTTTTACTTCTCTTTTAAATTTTGAGTTTCGGATGGCTTTTATTTTTGATTGCTTTAAAGCCTTAATAGCAAATTTCTTAACTGGCATAGCTTCAAAAAATAATAAAACAACAAGATAATAAATAACTTTATTGTCAAATCATCTTACTATATGATTATTTTTTTATATATTCTTTATTAAAACATAAAAAAATAGATAAATCAAGAGCGGACGAGTAAATGCTCATTATCTACTATTTTTAGATAATTTTAGCTAAAAAAGTGCTATGCCATACTATGGAAGTCTCTTGAATGTAACTGAACGGGATAACACATAAAAACATTTGGAACAGTCTCCTTTTAATCACTAGAAAATTTTAAAAAAACTGGATACTGCTTTTTTAAAAACAATATTTCCATAATTTTTATAATCAATCCTATCATCCAAAAGATCCATATGATTTTTTATAAGACCTTCGCTCCGCGATACCATTTTTACAAAAAATTTTTCAGACAGCTTTGAAAACATTAAATGTCTCATTAAATTTGCTTGATCTAATTGTTTAGTTATAATTTTATATCTCTCCTTATAAAGTTCTAATGCATTTTCAGGTTTTCCTAACTTCGCCGCATTTAATACGGATTCCGCGGCTAATTTTCCGCTTAACATTGCGAGAGCTATTCCTTCTCCCGTTATGGGGTCAACTAATCCTGCCGCATCGCCTGTTAATAATATATTATTTTTACCAGGAACATTTTTATAATTTCCGAAAGGAATATAATGGCCTCTCAATTGAACATCGGGAATCTCTCCGCATATTTGATTTATAAAATTTAAAAACAACAATTTCATATTTTGATTCTTAGCTAATAATCCGCCAACACCAAGAGTAATAACATCCTTTTTAGGGAAAATCCAGCCATACCCCCATCTAACTGTTCCAAAATATATTTCAGGTAAAACTATTTTTCTTTTAATTTTCTCCTTTATAACATTTATCTCCATCCCAATCGCCAATTTATTCTTATCAAAAAAATTTGGAAAAAGAACACTAGAAATTTTACTATTTACCCCATCAGCGCCTATAATAAAATCTCCATACAACTTTCTTCCGCCATTTATTATTATGTTTGATTCACCTTCATTAAGAGAAAAAACTGGAGTTTCTTGATAAAACTCTACACCATTTCTTTCTGCTAATTTTACTAAATAAGAGTCAAAAATTTTACGCTGTACAAAATAAATTGGATTATAATTATCAATTTTATTTAAAAACTGCTCTTTATAATAAAATTCAACGCCATATGCGACATAGTCTATAATTGGCTTCCAATCCTCATTAAAAATATCCTTGAAAATTTTTATAGCCCGCCCGCTTAGTAAACCTCCGCAAAGTTTATCACGCGGAAAAACTTCTTTGTCTAGTAAGGCAACCTGCATACCCGCTGATGAAAGTATATACGTTGCCGATGAACCAGCAGGTCCAGCTCCTACTATAATTACAAACATAATAAAAAATATCTTTGTTTTATTATATCACTGTTCTAATTCAAAAGCGAATGTGCCGTTGTTAGAGGGGAACTATTTGAGTGATTATCTTATATAAAAACTTTAATACAAATACAAAAATAAAGCAAGCTTTAGAAGCTAAAAATCAAGAAAATCATACCAACTTTTCGTATTGACGAAATTTTTCTTTGATGGTATATTTATATTATAAGGCTATAAGAAGAATGTTGTTTTGTCATTCCGACCGAAGTGGAGGAATCTTAGATCACCTTTAACACCGTTGAAGCGGGAGGTGCAATAACAGATCCCCATTCGGCTATCGCTCAGGGCAGGCTCTCGGCAAGCTCGGGATGACAAGAAAAAATATATTATTCTACTCCCCCTATATTATAAAAGGTGAATAAAAAATGCCCCCTTTATAATTTATTAAATAATTTTAGAAAGCGAGGTGAACTTCCCGTGCAAGAAATAAAAAGGAAAAAAGAAGAAAGTTTTGAAAGCTTGTTGAGACGTTTTAACAGGCGGCTTTTGCAAAGCGGAAAACTTATAGAGTCTAAAGAAAAAAGATACTACGAAAAGGAAGCAAATAAAAATAAGCGGAAAGAAAGCGCTTTAGTAAGAAATAAATTACGCGCTAAACGCGAATATTTGAGAAAAACTGGGAAACTTCCCGAAGAATTTGATGAGAAAGGCAGAAGAATAAAAATTAAATTATAAATTATCAATTCACAAATTTACCAATTAGTGTCTGTTGCAATAGTATTTTTTTGTCATCCCGAGCGTAGCCGAGGGATCTGTTAGCCGTATCAAATTTGGTTTAATAAACAGATTCCTCCACTCACGAACCAGTCGTTTGGGCGTCTGGTTCGCTCGGTCGGAATGACATTTTGCAACTATTTCAACAGCAACCAATTACTGATTTTTCTCTCCGTCGCAGTCTCTCACCAGAGGACTGCGCCCTCGCCCTCGCCGCAGTCCCTAAAGGAGACTGTAGCGGGGAGTAAATATTCAAATTCCTATACATTTACATTAAATTATGCTACATGCGTTATAATATTTAAAATGAAATCCCCTCAAAAACTCAAAAAAACACTCTTGCTATTTTTCTCTATAGCGCTATGCTTATCTGTTTTTACTTATGCAAAAATAGTTCCAAAAGCTTTAGCGCAAACAGTAGATACCGGACTTAACTATGTAGAAGAAACAGGACTCGTAGCTACGGATCCACGCATAATTATTGCCAATGTAATAAAAATATTTTTAGGATTTTTAGGTTTAATCTCTGTTATTTTAGTAATGTACGCTGGATTCTTATGGATGACTGCCGGCGGAGACGCAACTAAAATTGAGCAATCCAAAAACATAATGAAGAACGCCCTTATAGGGCTTCTTATTATTTTATCCGCTTACGCGATAGTGAGTTTTATTTTTAGGCTTCTAGGAGTCGGGGGATTAAACCAAAACATTCCTCAGCCAGGGCAAGAAACATCTTCGTATTTTGGAGTACTGGGAAATAATATAATAGAAAGCCATTATCCCGCGCGAGGGCAAAAAGATGTTCCGCGAAATACTAAAATTGTAATAACTTTCAGGGAAAAAATGAACATAGATACGCTGATAGACCCCGTGGCAAAAAAGAGCGGAATATCAAACTGTGGCGGAGAAAATGATAATATTATTTGCGGAAATATAAATTATGATAATATAAAACTTTATCAGTCAATGGAAAAAAATTTATGCAGAGGAGATGGAGGAAAAACTGACACGACTGGCAAATGCGTAAATGCAATGAGCGTTCAAACTTTAGATAATAAAATATTTACTTTCAGACCTGTCGCGATTTTAGGCAATTCTGCTTCTTCCACGCCCTATACCGTTTATCTGGGAAGCGGACTTAAAAAAGAAAATGGACAAGACGCGTTTGGACCTCTCGGAAATTACAGCTGGGAATTTGAAGTTTCTAATATTTTAGATTATACCCCTCCAAAAATTATCAGCGTATTCCCTTTCGCGGACAATCACGCAGACGATTATTCAACTATTTCTGCCACAGCGGCAAAATGGGAATTAACTGTCGCAAGTCTGCCGAGTAGAGGAAATATCGCCAGCGCGGTAATAAGAGCAAATCCCAATATATTAGCAACTCTCGCAGGCGCGTACAGCGGAAAAATTGACGGCGCTTATTATATTTTATTAAATAATCCTCCAATAACAGCGCAAGTATCTTTTAATAACGCAGATCTTACAAACAAAGATATAATAAATAAAACAATAGACTTAGGAAATGGATTAAAGTTTATAATTACAGATTCTGCCGCCACAGCTGGAAAATCAGCTCATGTTGATGTTATCGCTGAAAAAGAAGCTGATTATTTATCAGTTGATTATAAAAAATATTATTTTGGAAAAGAAATTACAATGGCGCAAAACATTAACGATCTATCCACGAATATTGCGTCCGTTTTAGGGGAAGATGAGAAATTGAAAGATACTGCAAGCGCAAATAACAATGTTGTAACTGTGGAAGCAGAAGTCGCGGGAGAAAACGGAAATGGAATTAGCATAACTTCCAGCGCTTCAACTGCTATTACTATTAGTAAAACAGACGGTGCAAATGCGGTTAAAGGGCAGAAGGCAAAGGAAATTTTAGATGTTCCGATAAATGCGATTGCGCAAATAAATTTTGACGAGGCGGTTGATCCGATTGCGGCTAATAATTTTATAGACATTAAAGATTCGGAAAATGCTAAAATTGCGGGAGAATTATTATTCAGTAATCAATATAAAACAATAGAATTTAAACCTGCAAATTCTTGCGGGCAAAACGGATGCGGAGAACAAATATACTGCCTTCCTAAAAAAAATAATATTAAAGTTTCAATTAAAGCAGGTTCGTTAGCCGGATGCGGAGAATGCCCTGACGATTTCCAAGAATGCAGAAGTTCAGGTTCTATTCAAGTTTGCCAATCATCCTCTTTGAAAAATTATCCTTTAGCAACTTCTAACTCCGGCGTTGTTGATATGTGCGATAATTCTATGGATGGAAATTCTGATGATAACGCTGAAGGACCAAGCGAACAAAGCGGTAAAAACATATTCTCTCAAAATGATTTAAGAGCTTCTTGCGCAGGATCAATAAATAATAATAGTATCTGTACTCTAACTAATGGGGCGACCATTTGCAATAATATAACAAACTGTCAATATCCGGATGGTTCTACAGTCAAAGACGCTGAAACCAGACTCGCTGAATTGCAGGATACAAAAGGAGACAGTTTCTTTTGGTCATTCTTTACAAGCGATATTTTAGATTTAACTGCTCCTATAATGAACGCGCGCGAGCCTGCACACGGAGGAACGGGCGTACACGCAGATGCTCCGATTACAGCTACTTTTAATAAATTATTGATGAGCAGTTCTTTAACTACAGGCTCAACGGTTATAGCAGATTCTAATGGTGTAGCTTCTACGCATTTAAGAGTAAATTTAGATTCAACAGGAATAAACGTCGGACATTGGGTAGAAAAAGAAGATATAGATATTGCGCCAAAAGATGATATGGCGGATATTACAGAAGTTATAATTAGACATGATAATTTTGGAGGAGCGACAACTTATTCTGGCGATATTGGTTCTGGCGTAAAAGACATTTATCAGAATTGTTATAACCCTTCCGTTGGACCTTATAATTGCGAAAGAGGGATGTGTCCTGAAAAATAAATATTTATGCAACTAACGCAAAATAACAGGCGGAGAAAAAAAAGCGCAATAAAAAAAATATTTGAATCAATTCATAATATAGATGAAGCAACGAAACACGGAATATTTATAATTGTGTTATTTTTGTTTGGAGGATTGAGCTTTTTAAGTTTGTTTGAACTTGCGGGAAAATTAGGAGGATGGATAAACACGGCGATGTTAAATTCTTTCGGAGCAAGCAGGATAATTTTACCTGTAACTCTTCTTGTTTTATCCTATATTCTCCTCTATCCTGATAAATACGAAGTTAAAAAATCAAACTATGTTGGAATTATTTTATTGTTAATATCTATTCCATCTTTGGTTCATCTTGTGAAACTTTCTTATTATTCTTATGTTTTAGAAAAAGTTTTAACCATGCAAAAAGGAGGCGGATATATTGGAAATTTAACAAAATACCCTATTCAGGTTATGGGAACTGCCGCAACTTATTTAGTCGTATTAGCGCTTCTCTTAATTTCCATACTGCTTTCTTTTAATACCTCTTTATATAAGATAAAAGAAATAGCCTCTATAATCGCGTGGCCAGTTAAAAAAATGAAAGAACTAATCGGATGGTGGAAATGGAGGAGAAAAAATTTAAAAGAAAGCATGCAGAATCCAGATGAGGAGAAGGATGACAATAAAGCATCTGCGCGGAATCAGAAATCAGAAATCAGAAATTGGAAAGTAAGAGAAGAAATAGAAGGAAATATTTCTCAAGATGTCGGACAAAAAAGCGAGGAGCAAGAATTTATTCCGAAAAGATTATATAAAAAAATTGAAATTCCATTAGAATTATTAGAAAATCAGCAAGGGAAACCAACAAGCGGAGATATAAAAGAGAATGGGATAATAATAAAAAGAACTTTGGAAAATTTTGGAATTCCGGTGGAAATGGGGGAGGTAAACATAGGACCAACGGTAACGCAATATACACTAAGACCGTCTGAAGGAGTAAAACTTGCGCAAATAACAACGCTCCATAATGATCTGGCTCTCGCATTAGCCGCTCATCCAATCCGTATTGAAGCGCCAATTCCGGGAAAAGCTCTCGTAGGGATAGAAATGCCAAACCAAAAAGTTGCGATCGTGGGCTTAAAAGAAATTTTAGATTCTAAAGAATTCAGAAACCGCTCTTCAGATTTAATGCTTGCCTTAGGGAAAGATGTCGCGGGAAAACCAATTTTTATAGATCTCGCGCGTATGCCGCATCTTTTAATCGCTGGAAGCACTGGCTCTGGAAAGACGATTTGCATAAACGCTATTATATTAAGTTTATTATATCAGAATACACCGGAAACTATTAAATTTATAATGGTTGATCCTAAACGAGTTGAACTTCCAATCTATAATGGCATAAATTATCTTATTACTCCGGTAATAACCGAGGTGAAAAAAACTGTCAACGCGCTAAAATGGGCAATTTGCGAGATGGAAAAAAGATTTGAAACTTTATCTAATGCAAGGAAAAGAGACATAGATTCATATAATAAGGAAAGCGGGGAAAAGATGCCTTACATTATTATTATAATAGATGAGTTAGCAGATTTAATGAGCGCATCCGGCGCGGAAGTTGAAGCGGCGATTATACGGCTCGCGCAAATGGCTCGCGCGGTAGGAATCCATCTTATTTTAGCAACGCAACGGCCGTCTGTTAATGTAATCACCGGACTTATAAAAGCTAACATTCCTGGAAGAATCGCTTTTAGCGTCGCATCATTAATTGATTCCAGGACAATTTTAGATAATTCCGGAGCGGAAAAATTATTAGGACGCGGAGATATGTTATTTATTTCAGCCGAAGTTTCAAAACCAAAGCGCGTTCAAGGAGTTTATGTGAATGATAAAGAAATAAAACGCGTTGTCAGATTTATAAAAGATAATAGTGATGAAGCTACTCAATATGACGAGAATATAACTGAAGTAAAACATAAGGCAAATGGAGCGCCTGACGGCTCAGACGATGACGATGATTTATTAGATGAAGCGAAAGAAGTAATCAGAAGCGCAAATAAAGCGTCAACATCATTATTGCAAAGACGGCTTAAAATAGGATACTCGCGCGCCGCAAGGATAATAGACATATTAGAAGAGCAAGGGTTCGTGAGCCATGCGGAAGGCAGTAAGCCAAGAGAAGTGATAAAAGGAGAATAATACAAAATTATTTCAAAATTAAAATTATTCCAAATTATTCCAAATAAAATCTAAAAACAGAAAACAAAAACTTTATTTAGTGTCTGTTGAAATAGTATTTTTTTGTCATTCCGACCGAAGTGGAGGAATCTGTTCGCAGTACCAAATTTGGCTTAATAAACAGATTCCTCCACTCACGAACCAGCCGTTTGGGCGTCTGGTTCGCTCGGTCGGAATGACATTCTGCGACTATTTCAACACTAACTATTTATAGAATTTGAAATTGAATTGGAACAATTTGAGTTTTAAAATTTGGATTTTAAAAAATTTGATACTATTTTTAATTATACTTTTTAAAATACTGTATAAAACCAAAGGGATAGGTAAATTTATTTATGGTTAGCTTTATCTCTAAAAAAATAAACGAGGAAGAAAATGAAGAAAATTTAGGAAAACTTTTAAGAGAAGCTCGGGGGAAAAAAGGATTAAGCATAGAAACGGCGTCCAATCTGACTGGAATTAATGTAAAATATTTAATTGCATTTGAGGAAAATGATTTTGGAAAATTGCCGGAAGGAATCTATGCGGATAAATTTTTAAAAACTTATGCCGATTTTTTAAGTTTGGGGAAAAAAAATATTCTTTTATTTCCGATTATAAAAACATCCAGCCATAATAAAGAATTGCGCCAGCTTAGATTTGAGCACGAATCGCGATGGAAAAAAATTAAAAGATTTATCTTAAGCCCGTTATTTATAAAAAACACTTTATTATTTATCATTACTATTTTCGGAATCAGTTATCTGTATTCAATAGGATACGCTATCACAAAACCGCCAAAGCTTGATATTTTTGAACCTAATAATGACATAGTTATAAATAATTATCAAATAAAAATAAAAGGAGAGACTGAGAAAGAAGCGAAAATATTTATTAATAATAGAGAAATATTCTGTTCGCAAAATGGAGATTTTTCAGAAACATTAGATTTAAAAAAGGGAGTTAACATAGTGAAAATTTCCGCGCAAAAAAAATACGGGAAAGACAGCGTGGTTTATCGAAAGATATTAGTTGAAGAAAGTCAAGGAGAAGAAGCTGTCACTGTAAAATAATTATATCTTAAAAATATAATTTTAAATTTTAAAAAAATAATAAATATTTAGTGTTGAAATAGTAATAAAATCACCGTCCCGCCAGAGTCTCCCCTTAGGGGACTCTGGCGAAAGTTTGATAATTGTGCGTTTTTATCGTCGGAGTCCCCACTGCGGGCTATCTAAAAAGTGTCATTCCGAACGAAGCGGAGCGTAGTTGAGGAATCTGTTTTTTAAGAAAGGCTTATTTAAGCGACAGATCCCTCGGCTACGCTCGGGATGACAATTGCCGTCGTTCAGTTAAGATGATAAAAACGATTTATTAGACAGCCTGT
>JAZDEU010000054.1:0-18372 GCA_043808545.1 bacterium
AATTGCGAATAGCTTGTTTTTCGTTCAGGAAAATCCTCTATGTATCTGCTGATACTTATGCGGTTTTCCTGAACTGCAAAACTTCGCTATTCATCAATTTTTTCTAGTTTCTAAGCGCGTTTTCATAATGTGATGTCCATAGCGTGGCAGGTTTATCTGTCCGTCGCAGTCCCTTGCGGAGACTGCGACGGAGAGCGGTTAGGTATAGGGAGAAAAAAATTTTTGTTTTTTACTTTGTTGAGTCCGGCCATGTAGCCAAGCGGTAAGGCAGCAGTTTGCAAAACTGCCATTTCAGCGGTTCGAATCCGCTCGTGGCCTCAGCTATATTTAAGGGCAATACTGCTTAATAAAGTTATTTTAGCTTTCGTGTTTCTCCTGTTAATAAAGGTTTTAAACAGATACACACGGATAAGAAACAGATTTACACGGATTACGGATTTAAATGTGTGGATATAAAAGTGGTAATTAAAAATAGAATAATTGCGGCGCTGGGAGATATAGGGGTTGCGGATGCGGGAGAGATTGAATTGGAAACTCCGCCGGAAGGGAAGATGGGAGACATTGCGTTTCCTTGTTTTGGTTTATCTAAGATTTTAAAGAAGAGTCCCAATGAGATTGCGAAAGAGTTGGCGGAGATTTTAAAACCCCCCTACCCCCCTTTGGAAAAGGGGGGAGAGATGGTGGAGGACGTGGATGCCGCAGGCGGGTATGTGAATTTTTTTTATAAGAGAGATGTGTTTTTGAATAATGTTTTGAGGGATGTTGCGGAGAAGGGTGATGAGTATGGGACAAAAAGTCAAAGGTCAAAAGCATGCCCTGAGTTTGTCGAACGGGTCAAAAGTCAAAAGTTGCGGATTATGGTTGAATATTCAGGGCCGAATACGAATAAGCCGTTGCATCTAGGGCATGGAAGAAATAGTTTTATTGGGATGAGCATTAGTAATTTATTAGAAAATGCGGGAGCGGAAGTTATAAAAGCGAATATTGTGAATGACAGGGGCGCGCATATTTGCAAGTCAATGATTGCGTATAAAAAATATGGAAATAATGAAACTCCAGAATCATCTGGAATAAAAGGAGATCATTTTGTCGGGAAATATTACACAATGTTTGGAGAAAAATTAAAAGAAAATCCAGATATGGAAGAGGAAGTTAAAGAATGTTTAAGAAAGTGGGAAGCGGGAGATGAAGAAGTAATGGCGTTATGGGAAAAAATGAATGAATGGTATTATCAAGGAGTGGAGAAAACTTATGAAAAAATCGGCAGCGAGTTTGATAAATATTATTATGAGTCGGAAAATTATAAGCATGGCAAGGAAATTGTAATGGATGCTTTGAGTAAAAAAATAGTTTATAAAAAAGAGGATGGCGCGATTGCGATTGATTTAAGCGATGAGGGACTGGATGAAAAAATTTTACTCCGTTCAGATGGAACTTCAGTTTATATCACGCAGGATTTATATACCGCGAAAATTCGTTTTGAGGAATTTAATCTTAATAAGTTAATTTATGTTGTTGCCTGCGAGCAGGAATATCATTTTAAAGTTTTATTTAAAATTTTAGCGCGCTTGGGTTACGCGTGGACGAAAAATTGCTGTCATTTGTCTTACGGGATGGTAAATATTCCAAGCGGGAAATTAAAGTCGCGCGAAGGGACTAAGGTGGATTTAGATGATTTGGTTGAGAATTTAAAGCAGATGGCGATGGCGGCGATAAAGGAAAAGCATGGGAAAGACGGGATAGAAGGTAAAGAGGGAAAAGAAGGTGAAGATGCGGTTGAGGAACGAGCGATGAAGATAGGGCTGGCGGCTTTGAAGTTTATGATTCTTAAAGTGAATCCAGCTAAAAGCGTGATGTTTAATCCGTCAGAGGCGATTTCTTTTGAGGGTGATACTGGTCCGTATGTTTTATATGCTTATACGAGGATTATGAGTATTTTGAGAAAGGGGGGGCAAGAATTAAGAATTAAATCTTATAACGTCATCCTGAACGACGAAGAAGTGAAGGATCCAGTGGCTTACACCTCGCACTCTGGGATTCTTCGTCCTCCTGGCGCTCGGATTCAGAATGACGCGCTTGGAGTATTGGTGTCAGACGAGGAAATGAGGATGGCGAAGATGATTTATGAATTTACGGAAGTTTTAGAGCATGCGGCGATTGATTATAATCCATCATTGCTGGCAAATTATCTTTTAGAAATATCAAGCGCGTTTAATAAATTTTATCATATCCATAAAGTGCTGGATGCTGAAACTGGGGAACTGCGCGATATGCGGATTGCTTTAATAGAGGCGGTTGCGGTTGTGATAGAGCGGGGGATGGGGATATTGGGGATTGAGATGGTGGAGGAGATGTAAAAATTTAAAATCCAAAGATCAAAGCTCAAATTATTCCAAATCAAATCCAAATATAAAATAACAAATTTGAAATTTGAAATTTAGTATTTTGAACTTGATTTGGAATAATTTGGATTTTGGAATAATTTTTAATTTTATGTACCGAACACATACTTGCGGACAATTAAACAAATCAAATGAAGGGGAAGAAGTTATTTTAGCTGGCTGGATTAATAGCAGGCGCGATCATGGCGGGCTTATTTTTATTGACCTTCGCGATAAATACGGAATAACACAGATAAATTTTGATCCTGAGGCGTCAAAAGACGCGTGGGAAACGGCGGATAAAATAAGAAGTGAATTTGTGGTAAAAGTAAAAGGCAGTGTGGTATTGCGGCCGCAAGATATGGTAAATCAAAAACTGGGGACAGGAGAGATTGAAATTGATGCTAAAGAAGTTGAGATTTTAAATACATCGGAGACGCCGCCGTTTGAAATAAATGTGGCAAAAGATGGCGTGGAAGCGAATGAAAATTTGCGGTTAAAATATAGATACATAGATTTGCGCCGTCCAAAATTGCAAGAGATGTTAAAAATAAAAGATGCTTTCATTACTTATATAAGAGAGTATTTTCATAAAAATAATTTTGTGGAAGTGCAGACCCCGATACTTGCAAATTCCTCGCCGGAAGGCGCGCGGGATTTTTTAATTCCGTCAAGATTTTATTCCGGAAAGTTTTACGCGCTTCCTCAAGCGCCCCAACAGTTTAAACAATTATTGATGGTTGGCGGGGTGGACAAGTATTTTCAGATTGCTCCTTGCTTTCGCGATGAGGATACTCGTTTGGACAGGCATTACGGCGAGTTTTATCAGCTTGATATGGAGATGAGTTTTGTGGAGCAGGAAGATGTTTTAAAAATTACTGAAAAGTTAATGTTAGAACTCACAGAAAAATTCAGCGAGAAAAAAATAGTCGGGCTGGACGAGAACGGAAAGTTAAGACGGATTCCATGGAAAGAGGCGATGGAAACATACGGAAGCGATAAGCCGGATTTAAGATTCGGGCTGGAAATAAAAAATATTTCCGAACTAGTTAAAAACTGCGGATTTTCGGTTTTCGCGGATGCGGTAAAAAATGGCGGAGTTGTTCACGCGTTGAAAGTTGACGGTGGCGCGAAGTTTACGAGAAAGGAAATTGACGAACTCACTGAAATTGCGAAAGCGAAGGGGGCGAAGGGACTCGCTTATGTGGTGGTGGAAGGGAGAGAGGGTGGAGAAGGGAAAGAGGGGAAAGAAGAGGGAGAGAAATTAGAAATTAGAAATTGGAAATTAGGGGAAGACGGTATTAAATTAAAATCCCCGATTATTAAATTTTTAGGCGATGATTTAGCTATGAAAATAGTTAAAAGTGTCGGTGGAAAGGATGGGGATATTATATTTTTCGGCGCGGATAGCTGGCGAACGGTTTGTGCGACGCTGGGCGCTGTGCGCAACGAGTGCGGTATGAAGCTGGGTTTAAAAGATAATTCTAAAGCGGCATGGTGCTGGATTGTTGATTTTCCAATGTATGACTATTCGGAAATTGAAGAGGGCAGGATTGATTTCGGGCATAATCCTTTTTCAATGCCGCAAGGCGGGCTAGAAGCGCTGAACAATAAAAATCCTTTAGATATTTTAGCTCATCAATATGATCTCGTGATTAACGGATTTGAGGCATCAAGCGGCGCGATAAGAAACCATAATCCAGAAATTATGTACCGCGCTTTTGAGATTGCGGGATATACAAGGGAAGATGTTGATAAAAAATTCGGCGGTATGATTAACGCGTTTAAATATGGCGCGCCTCCTCATGGCGGAAACGCTCCTGGCATTGACCGGATTTTAATGGTCCTAAACGACTGGGATTCTATCCGAGATATGTATGCCTTCCCGAAAGACGGCGCCGGGCGCGATGTTATGATGGATTCTCCTTCGGAGGTGGAATCGCGGCAGTTGAGGGAATTGGGGATAAAGTTGGCGTAATTTTTTAAATCGTCAGATATATTTCAATACCTCGCGGAGTGTGGTATAATAAAAATATGAAAAACGATATGATAAAACTAGCGCATGGAAGCGGCGGGAGGGAGATGGGAGAGCTTATTAGTTTAATAAGAAAAAATATTCCATATAAAGGAGATTGGGAATGCACGGATGAAGATAGCGCGGTACTGAAATACGCGAATAGACGCGAATGGGAAAGCGAATTAATGCGAAAAAATTTTGGGATTCTTCGCCCTCCTGGCGCTCGGGCTCAGAATGACGCATTTTTTAGTGGAGGAAAGGGGGAAAATTTGGTTTTTACTACGGATGCGTTTGTGGTTTCTCCGATTTTTTTTAAAGGCGGGAACATTGGCGACTTAGCATTTAATGGGACTGTTAATGATCTTTTGATGCAGGGCGCGAAACCTTTGGGAATTTCTTTAGCGTTAGTTATTGAGGAAGGATTTTTGTTGGCTGATTTAGAAAAAATATTAAAATCAATCGGGAAGATTTCAAAAAATATCAAAGTGCCGATTGCGACAGGCGATACTAAAGTTGTGCCGAAGGGTGCGATTGATAAAATAATGATTACGACTGCCGGCGTGGGAATGGCTGAAAATATAATTTCAGATCGCGGGCTGAAACCAGGAAATAAAATTATTGCGTCTGGTTCGTTAGGGGATCACGGCGCGGCTTTGCTGGCGGGCAGGTTTAATTATAAGACATCATTGAAAAGTGATACTAAACCATTATTGCGCGAAATGGAAGAAGTAAAAAAATATTTAACATCCGCGAAAGATCCGACTCGCGGCGGAATAGCATCTGTTTTAAATGAGATGGCGGAAAAATCAAAAGTTAGAATTATATTAGATGAAGATAAAATTCCGATTAGTAAAGAGACATCTTCAATATGCAAATTATTAGGAATAGATAAATATTCTTTGGCTTCGGAAGGAAGATTTGTCGCGGGAGCAGAAGAAAAAAATCTTAATAAAGTTATAAAAATCTTAAAAAAATTTAATAAAAATTCTTGCGCGATTGGGATCGTGGAAAAAGGAGATGGTGTGTTTATAAAAAATTCTAGGGGAGAAAAAAAGTTAGAATTGCCGACTGGCGTGCTGGTGCCGAGAATATGCTAAGGTTAGTTATAAAGTTATAAAGTTCATAAAGTTGAAAGTTATAAAGTTATAAAGTTGAAAGTTATAACTTTATAGACTTTAGACTAATTTCCTATGTCAAAAATTATTATCCAAGGCACTCATTTAGAGCTAACTGAAGAAATTAAAAATTATATTTACGAGAAGTTTAATAAATTAGACCGTTATTTTGATAATATTTTAGAGATTAGGGTGGAAGTAGAGAGAGCATTGCCAGGGCATCATAATAAAGGCAAGGTTTATCGCGCGGAAGCGAATGTGCACGTGCCTAAGAAGATATTAAGAGTTGAGAAAACAGCGGAAGACTTGTTTAAAGCTATTGATAAAACCGAGAAGCATATGAGGGAGATTATAAAGGAACATAAGGGTAAAATAATGGAAAAATAGGGAAGGTCTTGCATTTTTATTATAATTATTATAATGTAAGAGATATAATAAATTTAACATATATTTCTATGTACGAATCACAAGATTTTAAAAGTTTTGATAATTATAACTTAGGCATAATGTCGGAATGTCCATTATGCAAGGCAAAAAGCATTGAATTAAATATTATAGAAGAGCGGAATAACAGCTATTTAATACATAGCAAATGCCGCGGGTGCGAGAATGCGGTTTTACTAGTAGCTGTTAATAATGAGTTTGGCATGAATGTTATCGGAATGAATACGGATTTATCAAAAGAAGAATTTGTTAAATTTAGAAATGATGAAAAATGCGTTGAGTTTGATGATGTTATTGAGGTTTCAAAATCTTTAAAAAATAAAAATTTTATAAAAGAATTAGTAAATATTTAAAATTATAATTTTATGAGTCCAATTATTTTAGAAGCAAAAAAAAGAGAAGTGACAGGCAAGAAAGCAAAAAAGTTTTTAAAGGAAGGCAATGTCCTTGGCGTTGTTTATGGGCATAAAGTTGATAATAGGAATATCCTCTTAAATTCTATCGCGTTCAAAAAAGCTTATGATAAAGCGGGAGAGAGTACTTTGATTGATTTAAAAATAGACGGCGAGGAACCGGTAAAAGCGATTATTAAAGATACGCAAATGGATTTAAGCGGCGAGAAATTTATTCATGTTGATTTTCATCAAGTTAATATGAATGAAAAGTTGACTACTGATATTGCGTTGAAGTTTGTTGGCGAATCCCGCGCGGTTAAAGAACTTGGCGGAATGCTTTTAAAAAATATTGATTTTATCCCGGTAGAATGTTTGCCAAAAGATTTAGTCCATGAAATTGATGTGGACATTTCCAGTTTAGATGATTTTGATAAATCAATCCATGTTAAAGATCTTAAAATGCCAGAAGGCGTTATCGCATTAACTGATCCTGAAGAAGCTGTTGTGTTTGTTGAGGCTCCGCGAGCAGAAGAAGAAATAAAACCTGCGGTTGAGGCGGTTGCGCCAGAAGGAGCGAAGAAAGAAGAAGCGTCTGCTGATAAAGGGAAGAAAGATGAAAAAAATAGTGATAAAAAATAATTTTATATATGAGAGGGGTGTTGCAAAGGTTTCGGTCAAAAAACTGATAACTTCCGAGTTTCGGCTAACTGCAACATCTCTCTCTGTCAGAAAAAGAAAATAAAAAAATGGGTAAGATGCAACCTTTCATGTAAGACATCCTTTCTTCTTGAAATAAAAAAATGCATCTTACCCACCCTTCCTTTCTGCAATAAATAATCTATCAAGACCAGCTAGGTCTTTTTTTGTTTGCGTCTTTATGTTTGGAAAATATTTTCCTGCTAACTCTGCCATAGAATTTTTTTGAGATTGATCTATTTCGCATAGAATATGGAAATTAGAAAGATATGGCAATTTTTTTTTTATTTGTTTAAATAATTCGCGATAATATTTCAGCCCATCTTTTCCCGCGGCCAGCGCGTTTTTAGGTTCGTATAATTTTATGTCAGGCATCGCGCGATTATAAACTGCGGTTGGAAGATATGGAAGATTGGCGGTTATAATTAAATTTTTAAGATTATTGTTTTTTGTAATTTTTTTCAGGGGTTCCAAAAGACTGCCTTGCAGGAATTTTATTTCCGCATTATTTAATTTTGCATTGGATTTCGCGATTTTTAATGTTTTTTTTGAAATATCTATCGCGCATATTTTAACGCGAGTATTTTTTATATTTTTTGCGATTGCGATTGGAATGCACCCGCTTCCTGTCCCGATGTCTATTAAAATCGCGAAACATGGTGAAATATTATTCATAATATTCAGAGTTTCTTCAACTAACATTTCCGTTTCAGGGCGGGGGATTAGAGCGCGCGCATTTACTTTAAATTTTAATCCATAAAATTCTTTATAGCCGATAATGTACGCTATCGGCTCATACTTTTTTCGGCGGCTTATCATTTGCTGAAATTTTTTTATTTGAGGAACTGTTAAATTTTTTTCGGGATAAGTATATAAATATTCTTTCTCTTTTTTTATTGCATTTGCTAAAAGAATTTCCGCATCCAGTTCGGGAGACTGTGATATGTTTTTTATCTCATTTATTGCGTAATTTAAACAATTTTTTATTGTTTTTCTATAAGTTATGCGTAAGTCCATGAACATAGTTTTATTTTTATGTTAGCTTAGTGTATTGCGTTTTGAAATTTGAATTTTAAAAAATGTTGAAATTCCTGTACATTAAAATATAGCAAGAAAATCAAACTTTATCAAATATAAAAAATAAATGTCAAAGCAATATGATAATGTCATAGTAGAGCAAAATAGAAATGTCATACCTGCTAATTTTTGCGCCATAATAGTTTATGGACATTATTATCCGTTGATGACGCCACTGGTAAAATCACTCATGCTTTTATGGAAAAATAATCAATAATTAAAGGGGGTATGACATTTCTAAATTGCCCGCTACTATGACATTTCTATTTGGCTTTGACAGTATTTTTGTGGTATAATGAATTGAGTTGCTGTTGAAATAGTTGCTGATTTGAAGGCGACAGCTCGAGCTGTCGCCTTCATTAAGCGAAAAAATATTTTTAAATTGTACTATTTCAACAGACACGAATTAGGCGATTTATCCTCCCTTTAGGAAAGGGGGTAAAAATTACTCCATTCCAATAGTGAATAATAATAATTTATAAATATTTTTCTATGTTTAAAAAAGTGCATTCATGCGCGGTGTTAGGATTAGACTGCCAAGGAGTGGAAGTGGAAGTTGATATTTCGCAGGGTCAGCCCCATTTTAACATTGTGGGGCTGCCGGACACATCTATCCAAGAAGCGAAAGAAAGAATACATTCCGCTCTGAAAAATATCGGATCATCGCTGTATCCATACAGCAAGAGGCTTGTTATAAATCTCGCGCCAGCGGATATTAGAAAAGAAGGTCCGGCTTATGATTTGCCAATGACTGTCGGAATAATTTTAGCCGGGACTGGGTATGATTTTAATTTGGAAGACAGCTTATTTATAGGAGAACTTTCTTTAGAAGGGAAGCTCCGCCATACAAATGGAGTTTTGCCAGTGGCGATATACGGGAAAGAAAAAGGATTTAAAAAATTATATGTGCCTTTTGCCGATGCTCGGGAGGCGTCGCTGATTAGGGGAGTTGAGATTATTCCCGTTTCTGATTTAACCGAGCTTTTAGCGCATTTATCAGGCGAAAAACAAATTCCGCCGTTTATTTGCGATAATATTTTCGAAAAAGAAAATTATACAAATTATGAAATAGATATGGCGTATATCAAAGGACAGGAGACCGCAAAGCGGGCGTTAGAAATCGCGGCTGCCGGCGCTCATAATATTCTTATGTCAGGTCCTCCGGGATCTGGAAAAACTTTGCTCTCGCGTTCAGTCCCGAGCATTTTGCCAAAAATGGAAGAGCGAGAAATTTTAGAAGTTACAAAAATTTATTCAGTCGCCGGGCGTCTTCCTGAAGGCAAGCCGTTAGTTACTGAACGGCCTTTTAGAACCCCTCATCATACGTCAAGCGGCGTTGCTTTAGTGGGCGGCGACAGGATTCCTCAACCGGGTGAAATCAGTCTTGCTCATCGCGGCGTTTTATTTTTAGACGAGTTTCCAGAATTTCCGCGTCAAGTTTTAGAAAATCTTCGTCAGCCGTTAGAAGATGGGGTTGTCACTGTGTCGCGAGCGCAGGGGACGCATACATTTCCAGCTAATTTTATTTTAATCGCAAGCCAGAATCCATGTCCGTGCGGATATTATGGCGATCCCGAGCGTCCTTGCGTTTGCTCGCCGCAGCAGGTAATAAAATATCGCAATAAAATTTCAGGTCCGCTTTTAGACAGGATAGATCTTCATGTTGATGTGCCGCGGGTTAAGTTTGAAAAATTATCAAGCGAGCATGACGGAGAACCGTCTGAGAAAATACGCGAGCGGGTGGAAAAAGCGCGCGCTACGCAGATGGCGCGATTTAAAGACAAAAATATTATCACAAATTCTGAAATGCGTCCCAATGAAGTAAAAGAATTTTGCAAAGTTGATGATGGATGTATGAATTTATTAAAAAATGCGGTTGTCCAGCTTCATCTCTCCGCGCGATCGTATTATAGAATTTTAAAACTCGCGCGCACTATTGCGGATTTAGCGGACTGTGAAAATATTATTTCAAACCATATCGCGGAAGCTTTGCAGTATCGGCAGAAAGAGTGAGCTGGGGATTTTAGATTTTAGACCTGCCTGTGCAGGCAGGTTGATGATTTAAGATTTTCAATTTAATACCTGCCCGACTATTGTCATTCAGGCGGGTTTCCGCGTAGTCCCACATTTAGAGGGGTCTGACCCCCTCCAAAGGGGTCAGACCCCGAGGATTGGCGAGGTCTATGTGCTGAAGGCTTAAGTAAAATAAAAATTTATGCCAGAAAAACAAACATCATTGATTCCGCAGGAGGCGATCACAATTTGTGATCACCTAAAAGTACTTAAATTTTCACCCGCGTTGCCTTTTGCATTTACGGAATATGGTGTCGCTATGGACAGAGGGATTGGGTATGAATGCCCTGAGTCAAATTGTTCTGTTTTAGAGGTTGTTGTTGAAATAATGTGAGACAATTATTATGCCTTTTAATTCTGTTCATTATCACTTTGTAATAATCTTTATTTATTTCAAACCCAACATATTGTCTACCATTTTTTAAACAAGCGATAGCGGTTGTTCCTGTCCCCATAAACGGATCAAAAACTACACCATTTTTTGGACAGCTTGCTTTTACCATTCGTTCAATTATTTCTAAAGGTTTTTGCGTCGGATGATTTTCTCTTTCGGGATCCTGCGCGTGTATTCTCGAAGTACTCCATATATCTTTTGGATTATAACCAATTTCTAACCACTTTTTGCCGATAAAAATTGATCTAGTCCTTGCTTTTTTAGTTTCCTCATCATAAGGAATTCTAATACTGTCAATGTCAAAGTGATAATCGTTATTTTTTACAAAAAAACCTATATTATCATGAACGGAAGAAAATTTTCTCGTAGATCCGCCCATACTTGGGACTCGTCTATCCCAAATAATTTCGTTAACCATTCTTAATTTCTTTTTTAAAAAAGAAAAAATTTCCGGCGAATATTGCCAACTTAAAAAAATATAAAAACTGCCCGTTTTTTTTAATTTTGGCAAAATTGCATCAATCCATTGATATGTCCAATTTAGATATTCCTCTGATGATTTTTGATCCGAATCATTGCCATAATCTTTCCCTAAACAATATGGCGGGTCAGTCAATATTAAATCAATAGAATCATATTCTATTTTATCTATTCCCAATAAGACATCTTCATTAAAAATTTTATTCATAGATTATTTTAGAATTATGCTTTTTGATTTTTCTTTTAACATTTTTAAAAATTCTTCCCGTGTTCTATAAATTTTGTCATGTCTATAAGTAGCTTGGATTTTATCGTTTCTTGGGTTTACATAAATTGGCATAAATTGCGGTGAGAAAATCTCTAAATAATCTTTGACAAAACTTATTTTTATATTTTCAAATTTAATGCCAAAACAGGCATATGTAAGTGTGTAATTTTTATTAACACTATATTGAAAATAAAGTTTCTCTACAGCTGAAATATCATTTTTATTCTCTTTGCCTTCAACATTATGAATTTTAACATTTACAAAATAATTTTTTCTGTTAACGATTATTTCACAATCATGCAAAGAAGTATCAGGAAAATCAAAATTTACTTCATCAAGTCCTAATTTTTTGGCATTATATTTTGTTTGTTGTGTAATAACCTGCTCAACCAACCAACTCACAGATCTAGTATGCGCTTTTAACCCATAAGGCAAAATTTTACTATCCGTGATATCAAAACTTGGCAGTATTGTTAAAAGTTTTAAGTAGATATTTTTTATAAATTCCAAATCACTCTCAATGTTTTTTATTGCATTTTTCATAGTAATTTTATTTGCATTAAATTTGTTTAAATTATAGCATGAATTATATCAAAAATAAAGACTCAATACTCATAGGCTATTGTAAAAAGCCATTTTTTTTGATATATTGATAATATGAAATTATAACCATTATCGGTTATATTATTGTCGTTAATAAGAAATGAAAAATATGGCTAATGTTATTATATACATAATCGTGACCATCGTTATTATTGCAATGTTTTTAGTTGGGTTTTTTTACCATCCAAAGAATCGCTAAAACATACTGATTTTTAGACGGGTAGGTTTTAGAATAACCCGAAAATATCGGGCTATTTTTATATATTGCGGCGATAGTCCCATTGAAATTATTGATATTAATAATCATTATGAATAAAATATGACTCCAGAAAATGCGCAAAATTTAATAAAAAAAATTTTAATACTTTTTGTTATTTTTATAATTATAAGCGCAATACTTCCAGACGCGATTGTAAATATAATTTGGATTATATTTGTTTTGTATTTTATTTGGACAGCATTAAATATAAAAAATAAAGAAAGATTTAAAAATATTTTTTCTTCGCGGAAGAATCGAGATTATATTGATGTCGATCCGTCTGGGAAGAAATTTAGCAATATGGTAAATTTAGATTCTGTTAAAAAAATTCCTTTGATAGCCGCGGGGCTGATTATTTTAATCCTGCTGGCGATAAAAATGATTGTCGTTATCCCAGCTGGGACAACCGGAGTTTATTCTCTTTTTGGAAAGGTGAAAGACAATGAAATTTCATCAGGACTCCATATAATAAATCCTTTTGCGAGTATAACAAAAATGAGTATTAGAACTGAAGAATACACAATGAGCAGTACGGTTTCTGAAGGAAAATTAAAAGGAAACGATGCGATTCAAGCTTTAACAAAAGAAGGGCTTGATGTCGGATTAGATATAACAGTTTTATATCATCTTGAAGAAAAGAAAGCGTCAGATGTTTACAAAGACATAGATGTCAATTATGAAGAAAAGATTATTCGTCCGGAAATTAGAGCCGCTATAAGAGAAATTGCGGCTAATTATAATGCGGCAGATATTTATACTGAAAAAAGGACGGAATTTACAGATAAAATACAAGGAAAATTAAAGAATGTTATAAATCCGCGTGGAATAATTGTGGAATCAGTTCTTTTAAGAAATGTTTCTCTGCCATCTGGTCTTACAAAATCAATAGAAGTAAAACTGCAGGCGGATCAAGAATCCCAGCAAATGGAGTTTGTTTTAACTAAAGAAGAAAAAGAGGCGGAACGAAAAAGAATCCAAGCCGCTGGTCAGCGTGATGCGCAAAAAATTATAAACGAAAGTTTAACTGATAAATATTTAGAATATTTGTACATCAACGAACTTAAAGATAGGCAGGGAACTATTTATGTTCCGATGAGTCCTACAAGCGGGATGCCTATGTTTAAGAGTATTCCGTAGGGTGTAAAATAGATTATTTTGTTTCTATATTACTGCGACCTTAGCAATGAGTTCTTTTAAATTTGCCATAAGTTCTCCTTTATTCGTGCCAAAGCGAGCTTGATTATGCAACCCCGTGATTTTTAAACTGGCTTGAGAAATATTTTCTAAATTTTCATTGCTTATAAAAGTAATCCTGCCTCTTTTTACCAACGAACCAGTAATAGCTATAACTTTTTTATCCGTATAATTTTCCTTAATAATCTTTAACGCTTTTTCAACCTCATCCCAGTTCTGTGAGTGCCTTAATTCTTCAATCCCAACACTTAGCATAAAATCCAGCATATCAGTAGCTTTTTGCTCCACGGAAGAAATATTTTTTTCTTTATTCCAGACAATGTCAGGTAAATTTAAAACAGGATCGCTTATTTCGCCATTTTCTTTTTTCCTGAAAATTATATCGCTTGCCAATAATTCACCGATTCCCCTGTCGCTTTCTTGATGCACTTTGCCAACATATTCCGCGGCCCGCCCCAAAGCTTCAAAGCGATCAATCTCTTCCAAATCTTCCGAACCGATCAAATCCGCCCGATAAATATCTTGCAGTGCCCGGCCTTCTTGGAATACTTTGTGATTTTTGATTTCCACTCCGTCGCCATCAGGACTAACATCATATAAATCGCCCAAACCCAGCTCTTTCGCATTTTGCGCAATCTCCTCGGTATTCCCGCGATACCTTTTTGTCCCTGGATGCAAAAAACGAAAAAACCATTTTGGATGTTTTTTTAAAACCTCAACAGGATTTTTCATTAAATGCTCGTCGTATGTTCTTAAAACCGCATCTCCGAATCTATCCACTTTGGAAGTAAACCCTGTATTATCATAAACCATCCGGCCATTCTCGTTTATTTTTAATTTGCCGCCATAAACTCCGACCGTGCTTTCATAGCCCAATTTTTCTTCGGTAGGCAGATTACATTCATTTACAATTCCCTGAACTTTTTCTTTAATTGTATTAAAAATATTTCCTTCTCTAAACATATTATTACTTTATAATTATAAACTTTTTTTAACTTTTAAGCAAACATTATTCCTTAGTTCCCCTCTAGCAAGAGGGGGCAGGGGTGTGTGTCCTTATTTTAAGCCATTTCGTTGCAATAGATAGTGAGCAGTTACAAATATCGCTATTGACAAATAATTTTTTATGTTCTACAATCTATACATAAAGTGTATAGAAAGTGGAATATGAAAAAAGACCTCATAAAACTAACTAAACTGCCATATTTTAGAACCTCGCATATAGAGGCGTTTTCTCCATATCTTAAAAAAACATCAATTTATCAGAAATTAACTCGCCTGATAAAAAAGGGGGGCATTATAAAGCTTAAAAATGGATTTTATACCACAAAAGAGTATAAAGAAAAACATATTTCAGAGATGGAGTATTTTTATTATTTGGCAAATATATTACGTTATCCATCTTATGTTTCAGGTGCGTATGTATTGCAGAGCAGAGGAATATTAACGGAAATTACTTATCCAATTACTTCAATCACAACAAAATCAACGCACAGGTATTCTAATGAATTGGGAGAATTTATTTATTATTCCATATCTGAAAAATTATATACAGGCTACGAAAGATTGATGTATAAGAACGAACCAGTTTATGTTGCGACTATTTCTAAAGCTTTGTTTGATTATGTATATATAAAATATTTTAAAATAAAAATTACCGCCAGCCAAATATTAGAAAAAGAGAGATTAAATTTAGAAAATTTTACTGAAAATGATATCGCGGAATTTAAAAAATACTGTGAATTATCCGGTAATAAAATTTTAATTGATTTAAGTTATAAACTTTTCAAAAAAATATGAACAATTTAATTTTAGAGATGAGAAAAATAACTGAAGATGGGAAAGATAATAATTTACCTAATATCGTGATACGCACGCAGTTAAAAGAATTTCTGCATTATTTTGTTTTGGACTTTATTTATAATTCAAAGTTTAAAGATTTAATTTTTTATGGCGGCAGTTGCGCTCGCATTATGTATAATTTAGATAGGATGTCGGAAGACTTAGACTTTGAAGCAGATAAAAGTATAAATTTTAAAGAATTAGGAGAAAAATTAAAGAAATATTTTAGCGAGGATTTAAAATTAAATGATAAATTTTCCATAAAAAAAGAAAAAGGAATTAATCGTATTTTTTTGAAATTACCAGTAATGCGCGAATTGGAATTATCGCCTCACGAAAGCGAATCTCTAAACATTAAAGTTGAAATCCGCGCTGAAGATAAAGAATATTTTAATGATTTAAAGCCAGTTTTTACTCCAAAAAATATGTATGGAAAAAGTTTTGTAGTAAAGCATTATGACCTGCCAACTCTTTTTGCATCTAAATTATGCGCGATTTTAAACCGTCCGCGCAAAGGATTTTCCGTGGGCGGAGTAATGGAGGAAATAAATTATAAAGGACGGGATTTTTATGATTTGATTTGGTATATGCAGCAAAGAATTTTGCCTAACGAAGAAATATTAAGGGCGAATAAAACAAAAAACAGCATAGGAGAAATTTTTGATGAGATTAGCGTTTTTATAGCGAAAAATGATTTTCAAAGGGGATTAAAAAGGGATTTAGAACATTTATTCCCATCGCAAAATTTCGTGGAAAATTTTGTAATTACATTCAGGGATACTTTTTATAGATTTAAAAAAGAAAGATATACGGCTAGAAAAATAGGGGACTTGGATAGTATCGTTATTGATAAAGATTTTTCTACTGATGATTATTTTATACGAATTAATTATTTATGTTTCAGCACGAATAATGTGATTTCATTTTTATTTAAATTAACTTATGAATTTATTTATTATGCTAAGGGAGATGTTGAAATTGTTTTAGCGCAAGATATTGCTGATAAAATTAATTTTGATAAAATGCCTATGCTTGTGCTTGCTGGAGAAGGAAATAGAAAAGAGGGCGTAACAATAATTAAAAAATATGTAGCTGTATTTTTAAGAAAAATTGAAGATTATTTAGCTCGCCACAACAATGAAGTGTATTTTGATAATTGGAATTCTAAACTTATTAGGATGTATGGAGAGAATTTTAATCCAGAAAAAGAAATCGTTTTTCATTCGGGAGAAGAATTAGCAAATAATAAAAAAATAAAATTGGAGGATTTGCAGATGTAATTTAAAATATCTACATATATGCGTAAAGAATATAATTTCTTTTTTAGATCGTCATCAGCTATTTTTTTAATGGCGATTGTTTCTATATCTGTTTTTATCGCAGTAAAGATTGCTTCTGCGGATAATTTGGCAAATAGATTAAGCGGACGGATTCTTTTGCAGGTGGAAAAAAACGGAGAAGCATGGTATGTCAATCCCGCAGATAAAAAATGCTACTCGTTGGGAAAACCAATAGATGCTTTAAAATTGATGCGCGATTTAGGACTGGGAATTTCTGACAAGGATTTATCTGCTATCCCTGTTTCTTCAGAATCTGGCGCGCCAACTGCGTTGGCGAATAAATTAAGCGGACGGATTCTTTTGCAGGTGGAAAAAAACGGAGAAGCATGGTATGTCAATCCTATAGATAAAAAACGGTATTCTATGGGGAAACCGTCGGATGCTTTAGCGTTAATGCGAAAGCTAGGGCTGGGAATTTCTGACAAGGATTTAGCCGCTATCTCAAACGTGGAAAATATAGCTGATGAAAATACAGGGGCATCTGGAATAAATACTGCTTTTTTAAAATCATACCGCATGCTAGCGTT
The DNA here is from genome assembly GCA_043808545.1 of bacterium. Classification (GTDB taxonomy): domain Bacteria; phylum Patescibacteriota; class Patescibacteriia; order JAZDEU01; family JAZDEU01; genus JAZDEU01. Next base: position 17,106 of record JAZDEU010000054.1, read on the forward strand.
CACGAAAATTAATGGCGCTTGGCCGACCAAAGATGGCGGCTATATTGTTTCAGGAACAACGGATCCAAATATTATGTTTGTTCCGCCGGATGGTTTTGTGGCTAAACTTGATAAACAGGGCAGCATTCAATGGCTTAAATTTTTAAAAACTAAAAATGCCGCTGGCGGAGGGAATATGATGAATCCAATGGGCGATGAAGATGTCCAATCTATTATTGAATTGAAAAACGGCGGATATTTGATGGCTTCTTATGTTGACGGATTTACCGCGAATAAAAAATTTGACACAGATATGGAACGGTGGAAAATATTGCTTACCCGTCTGGATAAAAACGGCAATATGATTTGGAACAAGTCTTTTACCGCGTTTGTTGAAGACGCAAGAAATTCTTTATTGGAAACTGCTGATCACGGTTTTTTGTTTTACGCAAACATTGCTGATTTGGCGCCTAACGAAAGAGGCGAAGATTCCGATGTTTATCAGGATATGCCTTATGCTTCGCTAAAAGTTTTTAAATTTGATCAAAATGGAAATATCAAATGGTCAAAGAATATTAAAAATTTTATTTCTCGCGCGAGCGATACATATCTCACCGCCACGGCTGACGGCGGCTATGCTTTGGCGGGAAATTTAGCTGAAACAAATTCAGAAAAAGACCCGCCTTATAATTTTGATACTTATCCGGGTCTGGCTAAATTTGATAAAGATTTTAATTTTCAATGGGCGAAAAGCATGGAGGGCGTGCCATTAGATATGGCGGCGGCAATTCCAAAAGCTGGCGGCGGTTTTGAGCTTGGTTGGAAAAAAGTGCGGCAAGGGGCGATTATTACCAAAGGCATGGCGCGGACAGAAGATAATGGTTATCTCGTTTTAGGGCAATTGTCAGGCGGGTTATCTTTGATGTCAGACAGTTTGGATTTGAAATCGCCGGTGAAAGGTTATCTGATAGCGTTTAAATTCAGTTCTTCAGGCAATTTGGAGCGGGTTAAAAAAATGACTTTAGGTTTTAATGAGTTCACTTCGCCGATGATAGATTTTTCCGTTTCATTGACGGCTGATGATAAGGTGATGATTGCCGGTCCGATTACTTGGGCTGATTATGATTATAGCGAGAAATTATCATCCGCCAATGAGCAAGTTAAATTGTATAATGAAAAATACGGGGAAGCGGAAATGTCAAAAGAGGATAGCGCAAAATCTAAAGAGTCGTTGCAGGATTATAAAAAAGTTCAGGCGGCTCTTAAAACAGCTCAAGACGGTTTTCGC
>JAZDEU010000055.1:0-3782 GCA_043808545.1 bacterium
AGGCAATGGATTAAAATTTGTAAAAAATGTTGTTGGCGGCAATAAGATGAGTTTATTATTTCAGACAGGCGAGGGACAGCTTGAAATAAAAAAAGACGGCGATGGATTAGAAATAAAAAAATCAGATAATTTTATCCACGGCTGCCTGGCTTTATTAAAATTTTAAATATGACCATCTATTTAAAAAAATTCGGAACAACTTTAACAGGCCGGCAATTCGGCAAAGAATCTTATGCCGCATTTAAGCCGACTTTGCGGGAAATAAACGAAAGTGAAGAAGTCGAAATTGATTTTGAGGGTGTTATTACTTTTACGCCTTCGTGGGGAGATGAATTTTTATCTTCGCTATCGGCTGAATTCGGCGATAAAGTGATTTTAAAAAATACAGAAAATCCGTCGGTCAAGGCGACTTTGGATTTATTGGAAGATATTCACAAGAAAAAATTTAGGCGCGGATAAAAAAACGCCGTTTACTAAAATTAGTAAACGGCGTTGAACCTTTAAAAATGAACCAAGTTTTTTTATAAATATACCCACAGACTTAATTGGCTTGTCCAATGCTCAGCCATTTTCTCATGCCCTTCTACATATTCAGTAGGATGGGAATGAACGCACTGAGGACTATGGAATACTTGGATTGACCGTTGTGTTGGCTCATTGAAAAAACCTGGTTGCTGATCACCAGGATATTCCGAAAGGCGCGCTTCACAACCGCAGTCGCACTTTGCATTTACCACTCTGTTGCCGCATACCATCTCGGTATGCTTACTGATAATTTTTACCTTTTCCATTTGTATTTCTCTTTCATTGAAATTTAACATTTTAATCCCCTTTCGTTTTTAAGTGGTTTAAATCTTTAATTGTCAATGTCCAATTTAATAACGCATAATATCATAAAATAGCATTATAGTAAACGATTATTGCAATAGTATAAATTATTAAACTTTTAGTTTAATAAGCTGAAATGTGGATTTTAGATTATTCAAAGCCATTTCTTGCCCAAATTAAAAAAATAGTATAATATAAATATATCTTAAATAATTTGTTTAATTGTATTTTTATGTCAGGCAACCAATCTCAAAACTTGATTCCGCAAGAAGCAATACAAAGTAGAATTATTGTTTTGCGCGGTAAAAAGGTAATGATTGATCGCGATTTAGCGATGCTTTATGAAGTCCCAACAAAACGGCTTAATGAACAAGTGAAAAGAAATTTAAAAAGATTTCCTGAACATTTTATGTTTCAGCTTAATGAAAATGAAACAAAAGAACTGGTCGCAAATTGCGACCGGTTCAATACTTTAAAACATTCAACGGTTTTACCTTATGCTTTTACTGAATATGGAGTAGCGATGCTCTCCAGCATCTTAAATAGCGAAAAGGCGATTCAAGTAAATATTGCGATAATTATTGCATTCATTAAAATGCGGGAGATGTTTGAAAATTTTAGAAAAAATGGCGAGATGATTGAGAAAATGAAAGAAGATTATGAGAAGCGTTTTAATATCTATCATAGAATAATAGAAGCGCATGGCAAGGATATAAAAACTATTTATACGCTCTTAGCTCCGCCGGAAGTATCTCAAAAAGATGAGATTGGGTTTAAGGCGGAGCGGTGAAATATTGTTGGCACACCCCTCTCTTTCGCTCAAAGCTGCAGAGGGCAAGCAGCCAAAGGCGGTGCATTTAGAAGCCGCACTAAATTTTTTTAAAATCCCCCTTAATCCCCCTTTGTTAAAGGGGGAGGAATAATGAATTAGTGCGGATTCATAATAATGTTTTATATGTTATACGATTCTCGCATAGAAAATAATACATCCGAAAGTATTGTTATTGACTTACTTTCAAAAAAGCCAAGGCTAACCACAGGCGAGCTGTATGATTTTTATATTGCAAAGGCAAAGAAGAAAATAACCATTCAAGGTTTTTATAAATTGATCCGGCAGATGCTGGATCGCAGAATTTTAGTGAAAGAAGCGACGCATTTATCGTTAGATTCATTCTGGATAAACGATTTATTGAATTTGGCGGAAACCGTAAAACAAAATTATTTAGAAAATAAAATCGGCGCGGCAAATATTATTTTAGAAGAAGGAGAAAGCAAGATTTTTGATTTTGAAAATATTATGGCTATGGATAATTTTTGGTGCCATAGTTTAAATACCGTAATAAATTTTTATCTTAAGAATGAGCATAAAGATAAGAACGGGTATAGCAGAAATTTTTATTCTCTTTTTCAAATCGCACGAACAATAAGCGAGAATATTTTAGCTGGAGCGTATCAATCTGTTGACGCGCAGTGGTATATGGCAAGCGGCTCGCAAACTTTCTTAAATAAGCTGGTTGCAAAAATAATAGAGGTTGAAAATTATCATCAATTTATTTATGATTTTGAAAAATTTAAAAATGAACAGGCAAAAAAGGGAAATATAATAGAAAAAAATTACTGGATTACGGTCGTCGGAGATTTTATTTTTGAGGCGCGCATTCCTAAATATATTTTTGAGATTGTGGATAAGATATATAATGAAGTAAACAGCATCTCGGAATATAACGCAAAGCAAATAAATAATTTATTTTTTGAACCCGGCAAAACGGAATTTTCCATATCTTGCAATAAGAAAAAGGCGGAGAAAGTCAGAGAAGAAATAAAAGGTTTGTATAAAAAATATAATAAAAGCAGGTAAGGTCGGTTTTCTTTTTGAAATTAAAAAATCCGCAATGTAATGCAGATTTTTTTATAAAACTTTGACTTAAAATCCAAAATTTTCATCAACCAATATTATATTCATGAGGTCTGGGTTTTGAGTTACAACTTCTGTGTTTCCCACAATTCATAAAACCGTCCTTTTTTTGCAAAAAGTTCTTCGTAATTTCCGGATTCGGCGATATGCCCGTCGTGGAGGACGAGTATTTTATCCATTTCTTTTATTGTTGTTAAGCGATGGGCGATGACGACGGCGGTTATATTCTGCAAAAACATATGCAGGGAGTCCTTAATTTTTTGCTCGGATTCAAGGTCAAGGTGGGAAGTCGCCTCATCCAAAAATAAGATTTTTGGATTTTTATAAATAGCGCGGGCGATGCCGACGCGCTGTTTTTCGCCGCCGGAAAGTTTTATGCCTTTCTCGCCGATGAAGGTATTAACTCCTTGCGGCAGTTTATGGCTAAAATCGCTAACGTGGGCGATATCAAGCGCATTATTTAATTCTTTTTTCCCGCCTTCTTTGATTCCCGCGATTGTAATATTATCAGATAGCGTGAAATTAAAAACCTCAGTGTCCTGTAAAACAACACCGATATTTTCTAAGTATGAGCTGCGTTTTATCTTTTTTAGCGAAATATCGTCAATTAAAATTTCACCTTCGTAATTTTCAATTTCTTTTAGGAGCAATTTTATCAAGGTTGATTTTCCTGCGCCGGAAAGTCCGACGATGCCTGCTCTTTCGCCTTTTTTTATTTCAAATGAAATATTTTTTAGGACTTGATTATTCCCGTAAGAAAAAGATAAATTTCTGACAATTATTTTATTCCATTTTTTTGGAAAAGCGATTTTATTTTTCTCATCTTCTATAACGATTGGTTCATTTAAAATATTTTGCATGCGGGCTATGCCGTATTTATATACCATTAAGTCCTGCGAGGTGTCCGCAAGTTCGTTTACTGATTGCGTTAAGCTGTTAAAATATCCGTTAAATAAAATTAAAAATCCTATTTCATATCGTCCGTGAACTATGCCTAAGGCGATAAATATTACAATGCCCATTTTAAAAATAACAATTA
>JAZDEU010000056.1:0-7467 GCA_043808545.1 bacterium
TTAACAACAAGATCCGTGTATTCCAGCGCAGAGCATATGGTCTGCAAGATGAAGAATATTTACGGTTAAAAGTTTTGTCCTGTATGCTAAAAGAAATTTAATCTATATTTTACCCACACGTTTGGGAGAAGACCCTTTAAATTGACTGCCTTCTTGCACCCTGAACAATCGGAACATCCAATCACGGAACATTCCATATAGCCGAGCAGTGAGCAGATTCGCTGGAATCGCAGTCAAGCGAGCTTGCACCGATTGACCGAGCGTCATGCCTGAAATAAAAATTTCAATCACCATTCCGACAACTGTAGAGAAAGCGATCATTGCGAATGTATCAGCAAAGAACCGACGCATGATATACCTCCTAACTTCTAAATTGAATTTTTACTTAATAGCCGCAATTCTAACCGCACTTGTTTTTTATCGCTATGCACTCCTGAAATGAATAAAATGTTTGGTCTGCCACGACCTATTTGCGTTACTTTAATTTTATTTCTATGCTCTGCTTCTAAAATAAAATTATGCATTATAGCCATCCCTTCTTTTTTAAAATGAGCATTTAAGCAATTCGGGGGTATTATAAAATAATATAAGCGCTTTTCATTTTTCAATTTATTTGCTACTATGAAAACAGATGATTTAACTTTAATGAAATAAAATGTATCAAAAAATATATAAAAATAAAATTGGCGCAGCTAAACTAAATATTGAAAAAGCTAAGACGGGTGAAAAAATTAATTGCCGTTTGACTTATCGCGCGGGGATATATGGCATTGATAATAGCGGAAGCATAAAAATACTTTTTCGCATAGTTTCTGATTTTGGAGAATTTCAATTTGATAATCCGAATGGAGATAATTATGTAAAAATTTCTTCCAGCAATCAGGCGATAAAATTTAAAATAAATTCAAAATCATACGGCGCTGAAGGCAAAATATATATTCGTCCATGGAGCAGAGGATTTACGATAATTCTTTTTGGTGATTATTTAAACGCCGGTGAAGAAATATATTTTGACTTTAAAAATTGGAGACAACAGACATTTTGCGAAAAAACATTTGAATTTAAAATTTTAGCAGATCCTTTCGCGACTGCTAAATATATTGAATTGCCAAAATCTCCTGAAATTAAAATTATACCTTCAGAACCAGCGCGATTAGTTATACTTGCTCCGACCATAGCTAAGACAGGAAAACAATTTAATGCTTTAATTAAAATTGAAGATCGCTGGGGTAATCCTTGTGTTTATGAAAATGGTTTTTTTATAATAGAACAGAATGATGCATTAAAAATTTGTAAGAACAAAATCGCCTTTACAAATGGATGCGTAAGGATAAATATCCAATCCTGTAAAGAAACATTAACATACATCCAAGCAAAATACAAGGGATTAAAAACATGTTCTAATCCGATTATTTTTAAAAAAAATCCTCTGAAATATCAGTATTGGGCGGATTTGCACGCGCAATCAGAAGAAACTATCGGCACTAATACTATTTTAGATTATTTTAAATTCGCTCGCGACTACGGGTTTCTTGATGTTGCGTCACATCAAGGAAATGACTTTCAGATAACTAAAAAAGACTGGATTAAAATCAATCAGACGACCAAAATATTTAATAAGGAAAATAAGTTTATCACCTTCCCTGGTTATGAATGGTCTGGCAATATTCCAAATGGAGGCGATAGAAATGTTATATATAAAAATGAAGGCTGTCCAATTTATAGGTCATCGCACGCATTAATTGATGATTTTTCCGATATTAAAACTGATGCGCCTACTGCCAGAGATTTATTTAAAAGAATTTCCAATATTAAGGAATCTTTAGTTATTGCTCATGTAGGCGGTCGTTACGCAAATCTTTTTATTCACAGCAAAGATAAGGAAAAAGCGATTGAAATCCATTCTTGCTGGGGAACATTTGAATGGTTTTTATTTGATGCGTTAAAAAGAAATTACAGGATAGGCATTGTCGCTAACAGCGATGGACATAATGGACGGCCTGGAGCGGAATATCCCGGGCTTTCCCATTTTGGCAATTACGGCGGGTTAACTTGCATTTTATCTAAAAAATTAACTCGTAAAAATATTTTTCAAGCTTTGAATAATCGCCACACTTATGCCACAACAGGAGCGCGCATTTATTTAGATGTAATCTGCTATGATCATCAAAAAGAAGTCGGGATGATAGGAGATATAATAAAATGCGGCAATGATATGCGATTAAAAGTTTCTTGCGCTGGGACGTCCGCAGTTGACCGAATAGAAGTTTGGAATAAAGATAAAATAATATATACCCATTTCCCCGAATTAAAAGCGAGCGAAAAAGCATATATTAAAATTATTTGGTCAGGGTCTGAATCTAAAGGACGGGATAGAAATTTTTTATGGAAAGGATATGTCAAAATTCTGAAAAATAATATTAAAGGTGTTGAAAAAATAAATTTTTTTATGTTGAGCAGTTTTGTTATGCAAAGAAAGAATTCAATCAAATTTCAGGGAGGCGCAACAGGCGGAGTACAAGGAATTATAGTGGAACTGGAAAAAAACGCGGGGCAAATAGAAATGGATATTAACGAAGCAAAAATTATAATGGACATAAAGAATCTTTCAAATATCCCTAAAGCTTATTATATGAATGAATTTGACGCAAAATTTGAAGTGTATAAAGTTGTAAAAAATAGCAAGCCTGAGCTTATAAATTTCACTTTAAATTTAAAAGAATTAAAAAAAGGTGATAATCCAATATTTACTAAAATAATTCAGCGCGATGGACATTTAGCTTGGTCAAGTCCTATTTATTTAATAAAATAAAATCCAAAAGAAAAAAGAGAGTTTGCATTAACCGTTGGCAAGCTCTCTTTTGTTAAGATGTTAGTTTTTTACATACAATCAACCAACCATTGCCTCTTCAAGTTTTGGCGAGGAAGTATTAGTTGAGTTGTGAATTTTTAAATTAAGATGCAATGAGCATTCACTACGAAAGGATTCATATATTTTATGCATTTCATTAGGAATATCTCTTGAAGAAGTAATATTATAACGCCGGTATGTATATCCGCCCCATTCTCTCACCCCTTCAATAAAGTTTTCCGGCGGCGAGTCGTAAAAGTGAAGATGGCTATTACTCGGATTTTCATCGCCGAATTTTGGCTTTTCTTGCCAGTTCACAAGATCATTTGAAAAAGCCAACCCTAGTTTTTGGAATAATCGGGATACAACTAGCCTTGGATTATTATACTTTATAGCTTCATGCACATAAGGGATGACCTTAATGTTCTTGCTTTTGCAGAATGTTCTTACCTTATCAGTTAAGAAAAAAGCTCTGGCAAGATTTTCTCTTTTTACCGATTCCCCGTATAATCTTTCCCAAGAAGTTAAAATCTGTGCGGGATCTCGCAGCATCACTATTACCTTTAATTTCTCGGCAGGGTATGCGAGATCTAATAAAATTTTTACAGGGTTAAAAAATTCAGATTCCTCTTTTTCTCCAAAAGTTTCTTTTGAATGGGTAACGTCATTTTTGCCCGTTAGTTCCCATATCGGAATTTGTTCGCCAATTGCCTTTGCCCTTCGGATGGATTTCAAAGGTTGCATGTGCGATTCAATACCTGCTTGCACAAAGATATTCGACAGAGCTGTAGTACCCGAGCGGCAAGGTCCGCATAATAAAATAAGTTCTGGCAATTCTTCAGAAAATTTTACATCCCGTCTGGTGATTTTCAAATTATTCATTTTGTTATTTCCTCCCGTGAATTTTAGAATTCTAATAAAATTTATTTTTTAGTTATAATGAACGAAGTATAATAAAAGATCAATCAAAAAACCCCTCATCTTTTTACCTAAACTAAAATAGTTTAGATAAAAGGACGAGAGGTTATTCCCGCGGTGCCACCTTTTATTCCCGCCAAAAATTGGCGGGCGCTTTCACTAACTCTATCCCGCACTACTGCGGGACGACATCAGTTATCCTATGGTTACGGAGGAAGCCGGATTTTCACATTCCCTTTAAGGAGCGCGGGATAGCAAAAATCATCCTCTCCTTGCGGAGAAATTTAAGCCCAACCCTTCGGATTTCCCGAAGGACTTAAATAAGAATTTTGCAATTTTTATAATGTTCTTATATTAAAAGTTTAGCATATAATAAAAACATGTCAATAGCAGTTGTGATAAATAAAGTTAGTTTTTGCTAAAAAATGAATAAAGGGGAGGCAGCAAATGAATTTTTTTATTCCAATCGCTACTCCCCCCTTTTTTTTGTCGCTTATTTTCTCACACCTGTGCATAAGATATAAGCTCCTAATGTTTTATCTCCTTGTTGCGTTAAAACATTATTAAACCCATTTTTTCTCTAACCTCGGTTACTGTTGCTTGGACAATTTTTCTTGCCTGCTCACCTCCCTTATTCAGTATAGCATGAATATAATCAAAATTTTTACTTAAATTTTCCCTTCTTTGCTGAAAAGGTTCTAAAACTCCAGAGATATTTGCGCTCAATCTTTTTTTGCAATCAACGCATCCAATTTTAGCAGTTTTGCATCCCTCCTTAATTTCGGATAATAGTTCTTTTTCGCTTACAAATTTATGGAGAGAAAAAATATTGCATTTAGCAGGGTTGCCAGGATCCGAACGGCGTTGCCGTTGTTCATCAGTAACCGCTACGCTTATTTTTTTCCAGATCGTTTCTGGCGAATCAGTAAGATCAATGGTATTATTATCGCTTTTACCCATCTTTGCCGTGCCGTCAAGTCCAGGGACTCGAATAGCTTTTTCTTTTAACGCTTCGGGCAATTCAAATGTTTTTCCATAAAGATTATTAAATCGTTGCGCGATTGATCTGGTAATCTCTATATGCGGTAATTGATCTTTTCCTACGGGGACAAGATTAGTTTTTGGTCCGAGGATGTCTGCCGCCATAAGAACAGGGTAGCTGAATAATCCAAGATTAACATTATCAGGCTGTTTGCGGGCTTTTTCTTTGAATGTTGGGCATCGTTGCAGTTCGCCAATATTTATTACCATACTTAACAACAAACATAATTCCGCAAGCTCCGGCACGCTTGATTGCGCGTATAAAATTGATTTTTCTGGATCAATGCCTGCCGCAAGATAGTCTAATGCAATCTGAGGTAAATTAAACTTAATATCCTTAGGAGCCGGATTAGTTGTGAGCGTATGATAATCTGCAATAAAGTACAGACAATTATACACGCTCGTTTCTTGCAGTATAACAAAATTTCTCATTGCTCCCAGATAATTCCCTAGATGCATTCTTCCAGTGGCTCTAATTCCTGATAAAACGACTTTTTCTTTCACTGCACATCTCCTTATATTTTAAGATTCTTTCCATCTAATTCATTGAAAACAGTATCGCATTTTGGACACTTGCCATCAATCGCTGTGCCATTATAGCCGCAATTCGGACAATGCCAAATTTTTTCTCCGCATACAGCACATACCCTTCCACCGTCCTCCGCATGGATGCCCGAAGTGTCTAATTTACAATTATTGCACCGGTATATTGTTGGTTCGTATAAACAACCCCACATCATTTCTCTCCTTTTCAATAGTTGTAATATTAACTGCGCCCTTTCAACTCTATAAAATCTTAAAAGATCGTAAAAGTTTAGAAATATTAGTTTCTTTTACTTTTTATGCTTTAATTTAAGCAAATAAAGCGATATAAGTCAAGGGTAGGTATTTAAAACTATTTTTTGCATTTCGATGGTATTATTAAAATTTAAAAAATATGGTATAATAAAATTAGTATGATGAATATATTTTCAATTTCAGGTATTTTAATTATGACAACCAGTTCTATAATGGCTGGTTTTATGTTTTTTACATATCATGAAAGTAAAAATATAAATCATCTGCTTTGGGGGATTTTTTGCGTGTCTGTTGCTATCTGGGGCGGAGGCGGTTATAAAATTGCAAGCACTACTGATATTTATATGGCTGACGCGTGGTGGCGAAGCACGCATATAGGAATTATTTTTATTCCTATTTTATTTACCCATTTTGTATATAATTTTTTAAATATAAAAAGAAAAAAATTTATAATTTCCCTTTATTTATTAGGTCTCTTCTTTTTAGCAACTAACTTTTTCGGCAATTTATTTATTGCCAATATGCGATGGACATTTAATCAATTTTATTACGACTCGCCGCCGGGTATTTTCTATATTCCTTTTACAATAATGTTCGTTGGATTAGTTATTCATAGCAATGTAAAACTATGGGTATTTTATAGAAAAGCGACAGGCTTGCCGAGAGCGCAAATTAAATATTTACTCATTGCATTAGTTATTAGTTTTTCTGGCGGCAGTCTTAGTTTTTTGCCTGTTTTTAAAATTGATTTTTATCCTGTGCTTAATCTCCTCGTTTGTCTTGCCCCGATAATAATTGCCTACGCCATAACGCGTTATCAATTAATGGATATTAGAATAATGGCTCGCAAGATAATTGTTTATTTAATAACCGCTCTTTTCTCATACAGCTTTTTTTATTTTTGCGTATGGCTTTTGACAAAATTGTTCGGCAGCATCTACGCGCCGGGCGCTTTGACGCTCGGTCTTTTTATTGCCATAATATTCGTATCGCTTTTTTTTGTTATAGAAAAATTAGTGCGGTTTATCGCAAATAAATATTTTTTCGCTTCTCTCTATTCCCAGCATGAGATGTTAAAACATATCAGCGAGAAATTAACCACTATTGTTGATTTGGAAAAGCTGGTCAACAGCGTTAGCGATGCGATTAGAAAAACGCTTGGGGTTGATAAGATCGCTTTTATTTTAAAAAATGGCTCTGTAACAAGTTTTAAAATCCATAAAAATGACGGGTTTAAAAAAACGCGGATTGCGGCAATGATTAAAAATAAAGAGATAATTGCGTATTTTAAAAAGGTTTCAAAACCAGTTAGCGCTGAAGAGTTGAGCAGACTGGAAGCCGGGGAGTTAAAAACAGCAATGATAAATATGGATGCGCGGCTTTTGCTCCCGCTCTTAACGAGAAATAATTTGCAGGGGATGATTATTTTAGGCGGGAAAATTACGAGCGACGCGTATTCGCGCGAAGATATGGAATTATTAAACATACTTGCCAGTCAAGCGGCGCTGGCGATTGAGAATGCGAAATTATATGATCAGCTTGAAGAGTGGAATGATAAATTGGAAGACAAAGTCGCGGAGCAGACGAAAGATATTAAAACGAAAAATGTCAGATTAAAAAAATTGTTAGAAATGAAAACAGAATTTTTGCATACTGCTTCGCATCAGTTAAGAACGCCAGTATCTGCGATTAAGGGATTGGTGTCAATGTTAAAAGACGGCGATTTTAAAAATGAGGATGAGCAGACGCAGGCTAATGCGTTTAATGGGATTTTTACGAAAACGGAAAAGATGAATGATGTTTTAGACGACATTTTGATTGCCGAGGAGCTTGACACGGAAGAAAATTACAAGTTGAAA
>JAZDEU010000057.1:0-11511 GCA_043808545.1 bacterium
CTGCTCAAGTAGTTCCAAAAGTGCCATTTGCTAAAGGAATATTTTGCCTTCACAAGATTTATTCTTTGCGCTGGAATTTAATTTTTATTTAAAATTAGGGGTTTTAAGCAAATGGCACTGAAACCGTGCTGAGTAGTTACCAAATTTTTAACTTTTCTTAAACACCCTCCTAATAACCTCTTCAATCTCCACCTCGTCAATTAAAATATCATCCACCGGAAGATTTGAATTTAAAATTCGCGCGGCGGCATCTTTCGCGCGGGAACGTTCCACCTCAAATTTCACCCTGTATTTATTAAATTCCGCGATTTTTCCAAATCCCTCAACATCTTTTTTGAAAACTCCATCCTCGTTAAAAGTTATCGTCAATAATTTATAAGAAATGTGTTTTTTAATTAAGTCATCCAAACCGCCGTCATACATAATGCAACCATTATCAATTATTATTACGCGCTTGCATAATTTTTCTATATCCTCCATATAATGCGACGTTAGTATGATTGTGGTTCTGTTTTTCTCATTATAAAGCTTTAAAAAATCTCTAATATTCTGCTGGGCTACGACATCTAATCCTATCGTCGGCTCGTCTAGGAATAAAACCTTAGGCTTATGCAAAAGCGCCGCGATAAGTTCGCATTTCATTCTTTGTCCTAATGACAGCTTACGAACTGGTATATTTACAAAATCCGCAATGTCCAGAACCGACATAAGCTCATCCAATGATTTTTTAAAATCTTTATCGCTCACTTCGTAAATTTCTTTATTAAGAACAAAACTTTCCATCGCCGGAAGATCCCACCACAGCTGATTTTTCTGCCCCATCACCAAAGCAAACTGCTTTTGATACGCCGCCTCGCGCTTCCAAGGAATATGACCCAGCACTGTTGCCTCGCCGGATGTCGGATATAAAATTCCAGAAAACATTTTTAAAGTAGTTGTTTTCCCCGCGCCATTCGGACCTAAAAATCCGACAAGCTCCCCTTCCTCAATTTCAAAATCAATATTTTTCACAGCGTCCACATATAACTTTTCTCGTTTAAATAAACTTTTTACAGATGCCAGCATCCCTGCTTCTTTTTTGTAATAGTCGTATTGCTTTGTTAAGTTTTTTACTTGTATAATTTTATTAGACATATTTTTATGTGATTTATATTAGTTGCGCGGATTATACGCGGATATTAACGCTGAATTTACGCGGATATTTTTTTCCGCGTTTTATCCGCGTAGTTATCCGCGTCAATTCCGCGTGCGCCTCGTTATGACGAGGCGCTAGAATAATGCCTCAACCCAAACAAAAAAAACTTCCTGCTTGCATAGAAAAAAATAGCCGCGATCAAGAATGACTGCGCTACTAATTTCCAATCCCACCACCCGCTTAAAACCTTTGCCGGCGCCGTCGCGATAAATGCAATCGGGATTATAAACGAAAATACTGTTTTCATTATACCAGAATATATATCTGATGGGTATTGGGAGATTTGGATAATACTGTCGCTAAGTCGGAATAATCCTCTATTTTCAATTGTCCAAAATGAAATTGAACTAACAAAAATAAGTATGCTATAAAAAATAATATAGCCGTTTATAATCAAAATTACATACAAAATAAGATCAATAAATTCAACTCCTCCTATATTTATTATAGCATAAGCTAAAACACAAAATGCCAAAAGCAGACGAAAAATATCTTCGGGATCAATTCTACTAATTGAGACCAAATATTGGGTATCCAAAGGCTTATTGATAAAGCCATCTAAATTTCCTGCATTGATTATTTTTCTCAAATCGCCCATAAAAGCGCAAGTTACCCATCCCAACGCGTTAATTAAAATAAAACTTGCCACAATTAACAATGCGTGAAAAAAATCCCATCCAGCTATTAATGTCAAATTTTCATAAATAATCTTTATAAAAAATATATAAACAGACATATGCAAAATAGTTAACATCATTATTAAAATAAAATTAAATCTATAAGCCATTCGCTGTAACAAATTCATTTTAAAAAAATGCAGATAAATTTTTAGATATTTTTTCAACATAATAGATACTCGGTTTTGTCATTCCGACCGGAGCGAAGCCCGAGGGACGAGGACAAGCGAAGTGGAGGAATCTGTTTTTTATCCAAACTGGCACTATGCACAGATTCCTCCGCTCCCCATCAACTCGCTCCGCTCGCTCGGGATCGGTCGGAATGACAAAATATTTATTATCCTCATTCCTTTACGCGCCATACGCCTCATATATTTTTATCCCGCGTTTCCATAAAATACAGGCTGTTATTGATAATATAGCTATCCACACTATTGGCACTATTAAAGATTGCCAACTAAATTGCGCTTTATTCAAAAATATTGAAATCGGTTCATAGATCATATATCTGAATGGCAAAAAATTAGAGATTTTTAAAAGCCAGTTCGGGAATAAATCCATAGGAATATATTTACCTCCTAAAAATTCGCCTATGATTTGCGATCCATAAACAATACTTTGTATCATCCCAAGCCAAAAACTTGTTAAACCAAGATTATAAGAAATCAAAAAATAAAGAAACGCCGCTAAAATAAAAGAAATAATAAAAAAAATCCATTGTTTCCAATTATTCGGATAAACTAAAAATTTTTTCAAAAAAATAAAAAAAATGATTAAAATCGGGATGTAATTAACCAAACCATTCGCAAACCCACCGAAATACTTCGCTAAGTGATTAAATATATAGCTTAATGGTTTTAATAAAAAATTATTTACCACTCCCAATCTTATCTCATCGCTGATCATCCATCCTGTATCTCGAAAAAACAAAAATGTCCAAATGGTAACTAAGAGGTAATATGTCAAAAGCGCCTTTAAATCGTAATTCCCAATTTTATTTCCTTCAGAATATATCTTTATCCAAAAATAAAAAAAGAATACTAAAATGAAGCCATTGCTAAAAATGCTTATAAAAAAATTAAAACGATACTGCATTTCTCTTTGTAGCTCCAACTTAAAAATTGTCCAATACTTTTTCATGGTTTTAAACGCGGCACTACGAATGCCGCCCATCCGAATATCCGAGCCTGCGCTAAAGCTAGGCAAGGCAGGCGAAAATGAATTATCAGACTTAATGTAAGTGCGCATATCTGGGCTCGAACCAGAGACCTCTCGCGTGTGAAGCGAACGCTCTAACCAACTGAGCTATACGCGCGCTATAATCTGAATCTTGACTACTCACGGCTTAATTTTTTTGTAAGTTCCGCCACCCGTTTTCCTAAACCATAACATTCTTTCTTCGCGCGCTCATCAAATTTATGACACGCCGCGCCGTAATGGCCGCCGCTTGAAATCGGATCGCCGCAGACTATCATTCCATGTACTAACATAGATTGCAAAATAGCAAGCAAAGTAGTTTCTTTTTTTGTTTTTTGTTTTTTTGCTTTCTTGTTTTCTTGAAATAGGTGGACCGTACCAGACTTGAACTGGCGACCTCTTGCATGCCATGCAAGCGCTCTAGCCAACTGAGCTAACGGCCCTTTCTAATATAACACTAATCTGCTAATCTTATGCAAATCTACAAATATGCGAATACTACGAATAAAAAACTAAAATAATTTGTAGATTAGCGAATTTGCAGATTTGCATTTCATTTGTAGATTTGTATTGAGTTTAGGTAAGCTATAAGCCGGATTCTGTATCCACCCAATGGCGGACGATGATCATCTATCTGGGATTATGATTGCTCATAACCTCAAGCGAGCTACTTTTCTTCGCCTCTTGCGAGGCGAGTTTGCTCTTGCATCAAACAGGGTTTACCACACATACGACTCACGACGTATGGAGAACTGTAGCACTTACGCACATCAGTTCACTTTTCACCTTTCATCCGCCTTAGGCGGGTTAGTATAGTCTCTGTGGCACTTTCCCTATCTCGCGCTTTACAGCGCGGACGGCCGGCGTTACCGGCTGCTTTTGTCCAAACCGCAAAAAGCGATCTGAGATGTCCGGACTTTCCTCCCGCATCACATTAGCGTTTATTAGCTTTCTAATTTGCGTTAATTAGTGTATATGCGAGCGATCATCCGCTTACCTAAACTAACTATAAAATAACATATTATAGCGCAAAAGTCAAAAAATAGTTTTAAACGCTCTGTTTTAATGTTATCGTGTTTTAATGTTTTCTTGAGGTAAGGTCAATCGCTGCATTTACCAATTTATCAGCTTCGCTATTCATTTCACGGCGAATATACTTATAAGTTATTTTTTTAAACCATAAACTTAAATTCCAAACTTTTGTAAATAATTTAGCTAAATTTTTGTCTTTCACTCTATACTCCCGCCTCATCTGCTTTACCACTAATTCACTATCCAAGAAACATTCTACTTCTTCAGCGCCTAATTCTTTCACTTTTTCCAGTCCTTTAATCAACGCCATATATTCCGCGTAATTATTTGTCGCCACGCCAATATATTCAGAAATCTCCGCAACAATGTCATCCTGTCCATCTTTTAAAACCGCGCCAATCCCAGCCGGTCCTGGATTCCCCCGCGCCCCGCCGTCGGTATAGAGTTTTATTTTTTTTAACATAATATTATTAAACCAATAAATTCCTAAGCGCTAAATACGAAATCCTAAACAAATCTCAACTTTCAAAAACTAAAATTCAAAATAATGTTTAAATTTTTGTTAATTTGGATTTTGAAGTTATTTAGGATTTAGAGTTTAGAATTTTTATTTTAAATTATCAGTGCTCCGTGTCTATCCGTCTCTTATCCGTGTCCATCCGTCTGGCGCCTTTCCACTTCCAAAAATACTTCCCCCAACTCGCAATATGCGTCCATGTCGTCCTATTTTTTAGCGCCTTCAGCCCTTCAGCTTTATTAGATAATCGCTCGTCTAAATGGATAACTTTTGCGTCCGCCAAATAATAAACTTTCCATCCCGCATTTTTCACTCGCCTGCAAAAATCCGTATCTTCAAAAAATAAGAAAAAACGCTCGTCAAAAAGTCCAATCTTATTAAAAACATCTTTTCTAATCATAAGACACGCGCCTAAAAACCAGTCCACTTCCCGCGATGAATCATGATCCCAATCAGCAATCTCAAATTTATCAAGCTTATTTTTAACATAAGAAAATTTTTGCAAAAAAGAAAGCCTGCGATAAATCGGTATAAAAAAATCATGAAATCTCATGCAAGATCGCTGAATAGTCCCATTCGGATTTAAAAGCTGGGGCGCTGCCATCCCGACATCAAGACGCGCAGACATAAAATTATACATATTCTCAATCGCGCCCTCTAAAACAGTTATATCTGGATTTAATATTAAAACATATTTTCCTTTTGAATATCTAATCCCTGCGTTATTTCCAGCAGAATATCCCCTGTTTTTTTTAAGCCGTATAAATTTAACATCTGTAAAATCCTTAGAAAGCATCCCTCCGATTCCATCATCTGAAGCATTATCAACGACGATAATTTCATACCTCAAATTCAAATCAGCCGCCTTTAAATTTTTCAGGCAGACTCGCGCTAGATCTTTATATTTGTAATTTAAGATTATAATTGATAACTCCATACGGATTAAAATTCTTAATTCTTAATTTTTAATGAATTTTTAATTTCTAATTTCCAATAAATAAGGATTGAAAATTTCATTCCACTCCTTAAAAATTGATTTAAAATTAAAAATTTTAAATTATTCATACCACTTCCCCATCTCTTCCCCAAAGATTTTCCTATTCTCCATGATCCACTTCCGTTTCTCACGCATCACTCCAATTTTTTTCAATGCGTCAATCCATGCTTTAAATGTATCCCATTCAAAAATTAACTCATATATAAATTTCTTTCCCTCATACCATATTATCGCGAAATTAAGTCTATCCATATTTTTAACTAATGTCCATATCTGATTTCTTTGCGAACAATAATTTGTATATTTTGATTTCTTTTTGCGGTTAAACGCGGCAGTAAAATCACTGGCGCTTTTACTTAACTGCTTCGCTCCTCTTTTATGATAAGCAACTGCCGTTGAGATAACATAACTTTTCCATCCGCTCCAGCGCAGGCGATATGCTAAATCAATATCCTCCTTATAGCTCCCAAATTCCTTATCAAAATATTCAAAATTTTCAACTTCCCCAAACTTTTGACTTTTGACTTTTGACTTTTGACTTGTTTTTACATCTTCCAACGCACTCATCCTATAAACTGGCACGGTTCCCGAAACGCCAAAAACTTCTTTTACATTATCATACTGCCCGTTATCCTCTTCTCCCTGTCCAATTTCAATAACTCTCTGCGACTTAAAAATTTTCAGCCCCGCGCTGTCTATAATATTACACTCGCGCTTCAACTTATCGTAATCCAAAATTAGCGTTGATTCGCTTTCCGATTTGCGTTTATTAGCGTAAAACATTTCATCAGTAATCCGCATCAATTTCCCGCTCGCGCTCCCGCACTCCGGATGCGCGTCCATAAATTCCACCACATAGGTCAAATAATCAGGCGCTAAAATTATATCCTGATTTAAACAACAAACATATTTTTGACTTTTAACTTTTGACTTTTGACTTTCAGCTATCCCCATATTATGCCCCTCCGCAAAACCAACATTCGTTTCATTATATATAGTTTTAAACACCGCTCCTTCTTTTCCAAAAATATTCCGCCACACCTCAATTTTTTCTCTTGTCTTATCTTTAGATCCATTATCAATAATCAGAAGCTGAAAATCACGAAAAATCTGGCATCTAACCGATTCCAGACACGGGTCTAAATATTTTTCGCCGTTAAATGTAAGTAAATTGATTGATAATTTTGACATAAAATATAAATCAGGAAATATGAATCAGGAATCAATAGTTCCCCAAAAAATTTCTATTTGCATCAATTTCAACAACGACCACCCCCCTACTCTTCTTTTTCTTCCCGCTGATAGGCATTCCATAATTTTTTAAAATCCTCGTCTTCAAGCAAAGTAATAAATGTTCCTTCAGTAATAATTTTTCCATTTCTAAAATAATAAATATAATCAAACATTTCTAATAAATGCAGGCGGTGGATTGAACCGATAATAGTTTTATCTTTATATTTTGAAAAAATATTTTCATATATTTTCCGCTCATTAACGCTGTCAACACTGCTGGTCGGCTCATCAAGCAATATAAACTGGCTATCCTCAGCCGCGAATAATCCTCGCGCGAGAGCTAATCTTTGTTTTTCTCCTCCGCTCAAAGAAACGCCCTTTTCCATTACATTTGTATTAAGTCCGCGCGGAAGACGCAAAATAACTTTTTTAAATTGCGCGATTTCCATAATGTTATCTAATTTTTTGCGATTGCCATGAATGCCCATAGTTATGTTATCTTTTACAGTCGTATTGAAAATTTCCGGCTCTTGCGGTATTAAAGTAACATATTCTTTAATATGTTTCAGCCCATTCTTCAAAACATTCCCATCGCAATATAACTTTACCTTTTCTGGTTTAAAAAGTCCGCGAAGTAATGCCAAAACTGTGCTCTTCCCAGACCCACTCTCGCCGATAAAAGCGATTTTTTGCCCATTATGAATTGCTAAAGAAATATTATTTATATGCTTTATCCCCTTAAATTCTCCTGCCTCAAAATCTTTATAAGAAAAAGATAAATTGGAAATCTTTAAAGTTTTCCAATTTTTTGGAAGCCGCGCGGATCGTGATGCAGTTCCGACGAAGAGTCCGACCCCTTTGCTGGGGGGCAGACCCCGATTTTCCACCAACTTACTATAATCTTCCGTTATAACTTCCGCCGCTCTTACCGCTGTATCTTGGCGCAAAATTTCCCCATACTTCCACGCAAAATTATAAAACGCCTGCCCTATCCCTTGCAAATATTTATAAAGCATAAAAACCGTTCCTATCATTATAACGCCTGTAAACTTATAAGAAAAATAAGCGTTCAAACTTAACGCTGAAAAAGTCATAACTGATATTACAAGCCCTGTTAAAAACCATTTTGATTCATTAAGAATATTATTTTTCTTAAAATCGGGAAGCACTTTCATTTCCCGATAATGTATTTCTTCTGCGGCTCTTTTGCTTAATTTTAAAGTTATAACTGTAATAATATTTCCTATATAATCATGTATCGCAGCCGCTAAATTATTTTCAAATTTAAAAATCGCATCATATCCCCGTTTTATGTGTATATCAAATTTAGCTATTATAAATATAATTATTGATGAAATTGCGACTGCGATAAGGCATGATTTCCAGTCAAAATATAACAAAACCAAGGCTGATCCTATAATTGCTACTAACATTGATATAAGCATAGAAAACTCACAAGAAAACATAAAAAGATTCTCGCTCGCTTTATCTATTTTATCAATCGTATCTCCTGAATGATGCGCAATATGCCATTCCGCAGGAAGCGCCATTACTTTATCAAGCATATCTTTTCTATAATTTTTCCTTACAAAAAAAGCGTTTAATTGCTCAATTAGTCTTGAAGTCCCATGAAATATCCAAAATCCGATAAGAATAACAATTAGCCAGCTTAAATTTTTTACAATATAAGATAGGAGCTTCGGATCGCTTGCGGAAAACTGGATGGAATTAAAAACTCTGCCGATAACTATCGGTTCTAAAAGCCATATTGAATTTCCGATAATAGAAAACGCGATAAAAATTATGACCCAATGCCTTCGTCCTTTAGAATATCTCCACATATAGCGGAATAAGGCTATTATTGAATTGTTTTTTAATTTTAATTTCATAACTTTGAAAGCAAAAAATTCAGCTCTATACAGCCAAAAAATAAACTATTTTTTATTTTACCACTTTGTAAAAGATATGTCAAAAAAAACTTGATTTTTTACAGAAAAAATTGTATACTGATACTATTAAAGGTGTTATACGCAATTTAATTGATGATAAAATATAATGCTTATTTCTAGCAGTGTTTTGAAATTTGATATTAGAAATTTGATATTTTTTTAAAATTTAAAATTTAAAATTAAATATTTTAAGATGACATTAAATAGCAAAAAAACCGTTCTATTCTTAGGGGATGCGATAATCCTATTTTTTTCGCTGTATTTAACCTTGATTATACGCTACGGCGCTAATTTTACTCCAGCTATTTGGCAAATCCACCGTTTGCCATTTATCTTTTTATACATATTTTGGCTTATAATTTTCTATATAAATAATTTATACAGCCTAACCGTTGCGAAAGTATCATTTTATTTTTACCAAAAACTTGCTTTCACACTTATAATCTGCGGAGTATTTTCTGTCGCTTTCTTTTATCTAATACCGCAAATTTCAATAGCTCCTAAAACTACGCTTTTTTTAAATTTAATTATAATAGCTATTCTCTTCTCTATTTGGAGAAATTTATTTAATCTGCTCATAAAATCAACTGCGAAAAATAATATAATAATTTTAGGATATTCTGAAATAGCTTATAATTTAGCTAAAAAATTAAATAATAATCCGCAATTAGGCTATAAAATATTAGCCTTTGCAGGATGTATTCAAAAGGATTTAGAAAACATCAAAATCATAAATAAAGAAGATAATTTACAAAATTTCATAAAACATAACAATATAAGCATCATAATAATAAACTCCGATGCGGATGGAATGTTTATGGATGTGTTTTTAAATTTCCTGCCATTAGGAATAAATTTTATTTCTTTTACTGATTTTTATGAAAACTTATTCGCTAAAATTCCTGTCAGCGAAATCAAACAAAATTGGTTTCTTGAAAATTTAACAGAAGGAAGCAAAGAAACTTATGATACATTAAAAAAAATGTTAGATATAATAACCGCGATAGTTATAGGAATAATTTCCCTGCCATTCACGCCGTTTATCAGTATTGCTATAAAAATAAATACTAAAGGACCGATTTTTTTTAAACAATTACGAACAGGAAAAAATGGAAAAAACTTTATAGCTATTAAATTCAGGAGTATGATTGACAATGCGGAAAATGGAAGCGCGAAATGGTCGCCTGAAAATGACCCGCGAATAACTGCCGTCGGGAAATTCTTAAGAAAAACGAGACTAGATGAAATACCGCAAATTTTAAATGTGTTAAAAGGAGAGATGAGCTTAGTCGGGCCTAGACCAGAAAGACCTGAATTTATTAAAATTTTGGAAAAAGAAATTCCTTTTTATTGTCAAAGATTATTAGTAAAACCGGGTCTGACAGGATGGGCGCAAGTTAATTTCCCTTATGGCGCGTCAAAAGAAGGCTCTATGCAAAAACTGCAATATGATTTATATTACATAAAACATAGGTCGCTATCATTAGATATAAAAATACTTTTAAAAACTTTCGCGATTGTATTTGGGTTTAAAGGAAGATAGTATTTGTAAATCTGTAATTGGAAAATTTGTAATTGGGAACTAAATTTTTATTGTATGCCTGAAAAACAATATCTTACACTTGATAATTTATTAATTCCACATATAATGCAAAATACAAATAATGAATTTACCCCCCCCAATTACAAATCCCCAATTACAAATTACTAACTTATGAAGAAAGCATTAATAACAGGAATAACAGACCAAGATGGTTCATATTTAGCGGAATTATTATTAGAAAAGGGCTATGATTTGTAAAAATGGAAGTTTAATAATAAAGAACTGCCTTTTTATAAAATACGCACATTCGCATTTGAATCCGAACAGTGATACAATAAAATAATAATTTTTAATAAAAAAATAAAATGAAAAAAAACTAAAAATTTTACACATTTAAAAAAGAGCGACAGAGATGAGATTGAGATTCTTTTAAATAAAAAACATCCTCTTAGAGATATAGGGACTGCGCTCAATCGATCTGTTTCAGTAATTTTTTACGAAATAAAAAATAATAGCGTAAATGGAAAATATGATTCCATTAAAGCTCAATATAAGGCACGTGCAAAAAGGCGTCACGCAAGCTTTCGGGGAAAGAAAATTATTGCAAATGAAAAATTAAGGGAATTTGTTGAAGAAAAACTTTTAGAAGGAAGGTCGTCTGAGTCAATAAGCGGGAGGATAATACATAAAGAAAAAAATCTTCCAAATTTAAGTAAAGACACCATTTACGATTACCTGCGAAGCCCTTATGGGAAAGTAATCAAATTAAAATTAGAAAAGAAAAAGCGCCGTTTAAGGCGTAAAAACAAGGTTAAATTAGATGGGAGGATATTTATTGATAACAGACCTAAAATAGCTAATAAAAGGGGAAGAGTCGGGGATTTTGAAGCTGATTTTATTGTTTCCGGAAAAAGCGGAAAAGGAGTTTTACTTACAGCTATAGACAGAAAAACAAGAGTTTCTTTTTTAGAAATTATTCGCGATGTGTCTATAGATGAAGTTCATTCTGCAATGCAATGATAGATATTTAAAATGTTTAGATTATGCAACGCCTGATGAAATGCTTGAAGAATATCGAAAAAGAAAAAGAAACAAAAAAACAGCCGATTAGCTGTTGGATATTGAGAAAAAATAATTTTTCGGAGTGTTCTAATTGACTATAGCGGGTGCC
>JAZDEU010000058.1:0-34515 GCA_043808545.1 bacterium
ATTTTGCGCCTTGCCCGATACAAATTCTTTTGACGCCTCAATAAATAAAATATCTTTTTTATTTTCATTCGCTCCGCCCTTTTCCCTTGTTTTATCAATAATTAAAATAGCGACAGGAATACCAGTCGTCTGAAAAAGCCCTGCGGGAAGACCGATAACCGCGTCAATTATATTTTCTTCTAATAATGCTTGACGGATTTTCCCCTCCGCTCCGCCACGAAAAAGAACTCCATGAGGAACGATTACCGCGGCACGTCCTGTTTTTGGTTTTACGATTTCCACCATATGGGAAATAAACGCAAAATCGCCTTTGTCTTTCGGAGGAATACCTCGCCAAAAACGATTATACTTATCGCCCTCCGCATTTTCCGCACCCCATTTTTTTAAACTAAACGGGGGGTTGGCAATCGCCAGATCAAACTTCATAAGCCTATCATTTTCCGTTAAAAGCGGATTATTAAGAGTATCTCCCCATTCAAGACGAGCGGAATCTTTGCCGTGCAAAAACATATTCATACGCGCAAGCTGGTATGTTGAACCAGTTGATTCTTGCCCGTACAGCGCGTAATTTTTTGAACCCTGTTTTTCTATTTCTTCGCCGGCAAGCAATAAAAGACATCCTGAACCACAGGCAGGATCGCAGATCCTATCCCCGTCTTTTGGCATAGCAAGTTTTGCGAGAAGTTTAGCAACGGATCGCACAGTAAAAAACTCTCCCGCTTTTTTACCCGCGTCTGATCCAAATCTCTCTATCATAAACATATAAGAATTTCCGATAATATCATCGTCAACATCGCTTAAATCAATCTTATAAAAATCGTGAATTAAATGGCGAATCATTTTATTTCGTTGTTCCAGTTTTCCCAAAGTATTTTCTGAATTAAAATCAAGCGCGGTCAAAATACCTTCTAATTTTTGTTTGTTATGATCCTCAATTTTCGCTAACGCCTTGTTTATCTCTTCGCCGATATTATCTTGCTCATTTATTTTATAAATATCATCAAAAGAAGTTTTGGGCGGGAGATAAAAACGGTCTGTTTTCATTTTTTCCTGAATACGCGCCTCATCATCGCCAAATCTTTCTTTATACTTTTCATACTGCTTCTTTGAAAGATCGCTGAGATATTTATAAAAAAGCATTACCAAAACATAATTTTTATAAACCGCCGCGTCTAATGAAGCGCGCGACGAATCAGCCGCCTGCCAAAGAGTTTTATTAAGCTGTTCTTGCGTGATTTTTTGTGTTGTCATATTTTTTTAAGTATTTATTAAATTATTTATAGCGCTATTGCTTATATTCTTAACCAAATCAATTTTTTTAGCCAGTAATTCTTGCTGTCGTTTGCTATTTTTATATAGCGCGATAATTTTGTCTTGAATTTCAAACTCGGGAATTTTTATAATTATATCTTCTAAATCTTTTTTCAGAATTGTTTTTATTCCGCCCTCAGTCATTTTTTTTTTGAATTTCCTTTTGCCCATCAATTAAATTTAAGTATATCATTAAATATTCAGATTTGATTTTAGTATCTTTTAGCCGTAATATATAAAGCGAGGAAGATGCAATAGTATTTTTTATTTCCGTGTTAATAATTCCAGCGCGAAAAATTCCTCTTGCTGTTATAAACACATCATTTTTTTGCGCCTTTGCGGTTGTGCGATAATCGCGGGAAGATATTTTAATAAGTTTTTCTTTTTGTATATAGGTATCATCTATTATAACATTTTTTGCTTGAATGACAAAAATTTCACCATTTTTTTGTTCCTGTAGCGCGCTTCTAAAAGTATAACCAACAATTACCTCCGCGATTTCTTTTAAATCTTTTTTATTTTTCATATTTACAGCATAGCGCAAAATTTTTTATTTGTCAATTTTTTATTTGCACACCACGCATTATTGCAGTTAAACCTTCGGAAAACTATAACCACCTTGTCAAACGGAAAAAGATATGATATAAATATAATAATAAAAATTATTATAAATTTGTGTTATTTTGTAGGGGCGTATTGCAATACGCCCCTACAAATACTAAATTACTATGAAAGACAATATCCACCCAAAATACAACCCAAAAGCTAAAGTTTCCTGCGTATGCGGAAATAACTTTGAAGTCGGATCAACAGTTGACGAAATAAATGTTGAACTTTGTTCCAAATGCCATCCTTTTTATACAGGCAAACAAAAATTAGTTGACACCGCAAGACGAGTTGATAAATTTCAAAAGAAAGTCGCGGCGCAAAAAGAAGTTTCTCTTGTGCGAAAAGGGAAAAAAGCAAAAAAGACCGCTATCGCAACAGCTAAAAAAGAAGCTGAGACGGAAGCTGCTGTTGCTAAAGCTAAAAAAACTGCTAAGACTAAAAAATAATGTTCCTGAAGTTTATTATTTTAGCAAATGCTTTAGAAGTAAGGGCACGAACATCGCGCCCTGCCATATGGACATCACACTCCAAAACAGCGCTCCATAACTTATAAAAATTGCGACTGGCTTGTTTTTCGTTTAGAAAAATCCTCTATGTATCTACTGATACTTATGCGGTTTTTCTAAACTGCAAAACTTCGCCATTCATCAATTTTTATTAAGTTCTAAGCGCCATTTTGGAGTGTGATGTCCATAATAAAAACCTCTGGCATTTGCTAAGGGGTTTTTTGAATTACGCACATAGAGCAAAGAAAATTTTACCCCCTTTGGGAAAGGGGGGAAGCGCCATCACTATATGAAAGAAGAATATAAAAAAATTAAAGAAAAATTTATCGCGCTGGAAAATGATCTTCAAAATCCAGCTCTTATCAATGACAAAGGAAAATACATTAAAATATCCCAGGGATATAATGAGGCTAAAGAAATAAATGAAAAAATTTCTGAGTTAGAA
This sequence comes from bacterium, assembly GCA_043808545.1. Classification (GTDB taxonomy): domain Bacteria; phylum Patescibacteriota; class Patescibacteriia; order JAZDEU01; family JAZDEU01; genus JAZDEU01. The sequence continues at coordinate 2,872 of JAZDEU010000058.1, forward strand.
AAAATTGAAGCGGCAATATCGGATAATAATAAAATCTTAGAAGAAACTAATGAGGGAGAAATGAAAGAATTAGCGCAAGAAGAATTAGTAAATTTGAATGATAAAAAAAATACGGCAGAAAAAGAAATAAATATGCTTCTTTCCCCGCCTAACCCGCAAGATATAAAAAATGCTATAATAGAAATCAGGGGAGGAGCCGGAGGAGATGAGTCTGCATTATTTGCCGCTAATCTTTTTAGAATGTATTCTATGTTTGCGGAAAAGAATGGATGGAAAATAAAAATTTTATCAAGCAATCGCACTGAAATTGGAGGATTTAAAGAAATAGTTTTTGAAATAACTGGTAAAAATGTCTATGGGACAATGAAATACGAAGGAGGCGTTCATCGTGTCCAAAGAACTCCTGAGACAGAAAAAAGCGGAAGAATTCATACTTCAACAGCGACAGTCGCGGTTATGCCTTCTGCGGAAGAAGTTGATTTTGAAATTAATCCAAGCGATTTAAGGATTGATACCTTTTGCGCTGGAGGACATGGAGGTCAAAGCGTTAATACGACATATTCTGCCGTACGAATAACGCATATTCCCACTAATACAGTTGTTAACTGCCAAGATGAAAGATCTCAAGTGCAAAATAGAGCTAAAGCTATGATGGTTTTACGCTCGCGCTTACTGGCGCTTGAGGAAGAAAGACGAGCAAAAGAAACAGGCAGCACGAGAAAAAGCCAAGTAGGAACAGGAGATCGCTCTGAAAAAATAAGAACTTATAACTTTCCCCAAGATCGCCTTACTGATCACAGGATTGGTATTTCTTGGCATAATCTTGATAAAATAATGGATGGCGAGATAGGGGAGATTATTGATGAGGTCAAAGCTGGGATGGAGAAATAAAAAAATTATGACTTACGAGCTTTGGATTTGTCATCCCGAGCGTAGCCGAGGGATCTGTAATTATTTAGATATATAAAAGATTCCTCCACTTCGGTCGGAATGACAAACAACTATGCAAATCATAAGATTATAATCTTATATGTCTAAATTTATAATAAACGGTCCGACAAAATTATCTGGAGAAATAGAAGTAAACGGCGCGAAAAATAACGCGCTTAAAATACTTCCAGCCGCTATTTTATCAGAAGAAACAATAACTATAAATAATCTGCCGAACATAGAAGATGTTGAACGAATGATAGAAATATTGGAAGATTTAGGAGCTGCGATAGAAAAAAAAGAAGAAAAAATTATTTCAATCTCAACAAAAAATATTAAAAAAACAGAAATTAACGACCTGCTCGCAAGAAAATTACGAGCGTCCATTCTTCTTATCGGACCGCTACTCGCGCGTTTTAGAGAGGCGAAATTACCTCATCCTGGCGGATGTGTTATTGGAAAAAGACCGATTGATTTATTTTTAGAAGGATTTAAAGCTCTAGGAACAACCGTGGAAGAAAACTCAAAAGGCTTCATATTTAAAGCTAAAAATGGCTTAATAGGAAATAAAATATTCTTTCCAAAAATAAGTGTTACTGCGACTGAATGCCTTATGATGGCGGCTGTATTAGCGCGCGGAAAAACAGAACTGCATAATGCGGCAATGGAACCAGAAATCCCTGCGCTAGCTGAATATTTAAACAAGCAAGGAGCAAAAATAACTGGCGCTGGAACATCCGCAATAATAATAGAAGGAGTAGAAAAAATTACCGCAGGCGCTTATGATATAATTCCAGATCGGATAGAGGCAGGAACATTTACCATAATGGGAATATTAACAAATAGTGAGATAAAAATAAAAAACTGCAACCCATCACATTTAGAATCTCTATTTGTTAAATTAAAACATATCGGCGCAGAGTTAGAAATAGGAGAAAACTATATTTTAACAAAAAAACATAACGGACTAAACGCTGCTGATCTGCAAACGCATGAATATCCTGGATTTCCTACTGACTTGCAAGCTCCTTTCACTTTGCTTTTAACGCAAGCGCGGGGAATGAGTTTAGTGCACGAGACGGTTTTTGAAGGACGATTATTCTACACTGACTTATTAGCAACGATGGGCGCGAATATAATAATGTGCGATCCGCATCGCGTTGTATTAAACGGACCGACAAAACTTTACGGAAAAAAACTTATGAGTCCAGACTTGCGCGCTGGAATTACTATGGTTTTAGCTGGACTTATCGCAGAAGGAGAAACCGTAATTGAAAATGTTTATCAAATAAATAGAGGATACGGAAACATAGACGAACGGCTTAAAGCGCTTGGCGCTGATATAAAAACTATAGAATAATTTATTAGGCTTCAAGCAAAAATAACTTCCCTATATGGCGTTCTGTATGCGTTTAGATGCAATTTTTACGATTGAACAAAATTTGAGCCGTAGCCTAAGCTATGGTGATAATTTTGTGATTGAGTAAAAGTTGCAGATGAATGCATAATGGGCGTCAGACAGGGATTTTATTTTTGCTTGAAGCCTTAGTTCCCAAGATGGCATTGGCGTGTTTTTATTATCACATCGCATAAACTGCAATATTGTTTTTTATGCGAAAATAATTTATAAATAGTTTAGCTCGTTACTGGCGAGCTTTTTTAATGCTAACTTTAGTATGTAGCACTATAATTAGCAATACTCTATACTATAGATAATATTACATTTATCTTATGGATAAAACAACACTAGAAAAATTTGGAGAGAAAGTAAGAACGGAAAGATGCAAACTCGGTTTCTCACAGGAAGAACTTGCGTCAAAAGCTGGAGTTCATCGTACTTATATTGGAATGATTGAAAGAGCTGAAAAAAACATCACTCTTGAAAGCATTCAAAAGATCGCGCGTGCCTTAAATTTGCCTTTAGAAAAATTAATGACTTTAGAAAAATAAATATATGGGAACAAATGAATTAAGAAAAAGAAAAATTTGGCAAGATACCAGCGGGGGAAACGCTGGTATTGCAGAGAAGAAGTTTTACGAAATAATGCTACAAGAGTTTAAGGGCTCTAACTTTAGAATAAGATCAAAACCAAGAGAATTTAAAGACATCTACTCAAAGATAAAATTAAGCAAAAAAGTGTTGGCAGATATTTATAGTCCCGATGAAACATGGATACATGGAGTAATTCCAGATTTTGCCATAGATAATATCAAAACCAAAAAAACACTATATGTAGAAGTCAAAAGGCAGGATGGATGGGTAGAAGGAAAACCTCGTAAGGCGGGTAGAGGAAATGCTCACGAGAGATCAAATAAATTCTTCACACCAGGACTTCTAAAAATATTAAAAGAGAGCGGAAAACTTGGTACCGATGTTTTACCATTCTGGGTTGTATTTCAAGGTGATATCGCGCGTGATCCAAAACATGTGAGAGAAATTACTTGTTGGTATAACGAGTATTCTGCCCATTTCTTTTTATGGCATGATTCAGCAGACGATAAACCGCTGATTAATCATTTTAATAAAAAACTCAAACACTTGTTAATGTAAAGCGTTCTCGTTGCTTTCCTTAAAAACATCTAGCCCCCACACTGACCAGCCTTTTGTTTTTCTTCTTGCAAATAACTCAATCCGTTCTTGACTTGGAAACATTTTTTCTATTGCCTGTATAACCTCTATCGGTTTTTCACTATGTTTCTTTCTAGGAGCTTTTATTAATTGTTGCACATTTCTTGCGCCTCTCGGTCTTGGTATTTTGCCATGCTTGAACACCAAACATAATTCGCAATTAGAAAGAGTATATTGTCCGGGATTATGATTCATTTTATCCCAAATAAATGCGATTGTTCTATATTCAAAACCCCACGCTTTTCCCAACTCCACCGCTTGAGTTAAATGTGGATTTGTTGTCCACATAAATAAAAGACAATCATCCTTTACGATTTCTTGAACTGGAAGTTTCATCAGCTCATTTGTTTTCAATGTAGGATATTTAAATGATGCCGAACTAATGAATATTTTTCTTGACCAATCGATATTGTCCGCATCTTTACTGCTTTTATCAAATTGTAATTTTCCATTATAATCCCAAGGCGGATCTGCATAAATTATATCAAATTTTTTATCTGGCAACTTGGGATATAAATCATCTAATGTATTTTGCTTTCTTCTATTTTTGGCTTCTATCTTATAAATAGAATAACCAGTTTTTTTATCTGAAAAATTAAAAAGATTTTGTGATTGCTTTTTCATAAAAATAATGTAATAAGATTTATTTAAATGCTAACTATAGTATACTCTCCTTTCTTAAATTGCGCAAGTGTATTAAAATATAAATAAAATATTTTAAACTTCAGGTATTCGCCCCATCCCCCATCGTAAAAATTGACTAAATATTTTTAATTGACCATAATTGGACATAGTTAAAATGTCCAATTAAATTTAACTAAATTTATGCACATAAAATACCGCAGAATAATATGCCTTTTGGCATTCTTAATATTTTTTATCTTTACCCCCATAATAATAATATATACTATGGGGTATCGTTATAATTTTAAAAAAAATAAATTTGATAAATTAGGGATGTTATCAATAACATTAAAACAAGATGACATAAATATTTATATACATGATGAATTATACGAAAAAAGAGTTCAAAAATATCCTTTTATACCTAAAATGTTTTTAAGTAAAATTGAACATACAAGAAATATTATGATCTCAATGTTGCCGGGAGAGTATAATATAAAACTAGAGAAAGAAAATTACTTTCCTTGGGAAAATAATATTGTAATAAATCCAAACTTAACTGCTTTCGCGCCGCAAATAATGCTATTTAAAAAATCATCTCCCGTAAAATTATTAAATGGCGGCTTAAAAGATATGTCTCTTGATAAAAAAGATAATTTATACTTTACAAGAAAAGATAACGCAACGACAACTCTTTCATTCCTTGCTCTAAACAATGGAAAAACAAAAGATATATACGAATGGAAAACATCTGAAGATATGGAATATTTCCCGTCAGTTAATAACGAGAGAATACAAATAAAAGACGGGGAGAAAAATTTAATACTTGATCCGCTAATGCCTCAAACGGCGATAGATATAAAAGGGTTCGCTAAAAATTATGATTTTTATAATATGAAATGGCCAGCTGATAGCGATTATATCCTCTATGCTTTAGAAAAAAACAGCGATATCATATATAAAATAGATATTATAGAAAAAAAAATAATACCTTACGCTTCGGCTAAATGCGAGGATTATATAATATATGCGAATTCTCTCTATATAATAACAAAAGATGAAGTTGCAAAAAAAACCGCTATAAAACTATTAAACAACGGGGATGAGAAAGAAATAGCTATTCTGCCTTACGGAGAAAAAATAAATTTTATAGGAGCGGAAAAAGATTACTTGCTAATACAGGATAAAAATTCTAAAACCACTTATCTTATAGAACCGGACGCCAATACTTATTCAAAAATAGAAGCGACATTCAATGAAGCGAAAAGCATAAAATGGAACAGCGCAAAAAATAAAATATTATACGCGAATGATTTTGAAATTTGGGTTTATGATCTGCAAGAAAATAAAAACTCCCTAATAACGCGATTAAGCAGTTCAATAAAAGATGTATACTGGCATAGAAATGACAATTGCATACTATTTAATACTGATTCTGACATAAATATTATAGAGTACAACTTCATTAGCCAAAGAAATCTAACAACTATTTTAGAATGGGACAATACTAATGAAATTATATTTACAAACGAAGAAAAAGAAATTTTATTTACTGTTGAGGAAGGAGAACAAAGCGGATTATTTAGCTTTGAATTGTATTAAAAATCCGTCGCCCCCTTCGAATTGGCAAAAAGTATATTTTGCTAAAATAAACCAAAAAATTTTAATTAGCGACAATCCCAAGTAGTTACGGCTTTTCATTGTTAACAAATTAGTGGATGCGCATCCAAATGCGGATGTTGGGTTTACGAGCGCTACAGACGCCATGCCTCCTGCATGCGCAGGCAGGTAGCGAGTTTTTGATTAAGTTGCCGACGGCGTAAAATTTTAGCAATAAAAAACCCCTTTCAGTTTGAGTGAAAGGAGTTTTTTATTGAACTTTTTAAAAAAATTATTTTAAAGTAACTTTAGCTCCAGCTTCTTCTAAAACTTTTTTCATATTTTCAGCATCTGCTTTTGTGGCGCCTTCTTTTATAACTTTAGGAGCTCCGTCTGCTAAATCTTTAGCTTCTTTAAGACCTAATTCTGTGATTGTTCTGATTGCTTTAATAACGGCGATTTTATTCGCGCCAGCATCAGTTAATTCAACATTAAAGTCGGTCTTTTCTTCAACTGCAACTTCAGCGCCAGCGATGCCTACAGGCAACATACCCATTGCCATTACAGGAGCGGCGGCGGATACGCCGAATTTTTCTTCTAAAATTTTAACTAATTCTGATAAATCTAGAACCGACATTTTTTCTATTTCTGAAACAATGTCAGTAAATTTTTCAGGGATTTGGATTTCTTTTTTTTCTTCACTCATACATATCAAGAAAACAAGAAAACAAGAAAACAAGAAAACAATTTTAAATTTTCTTTCAGCCAAAGGCTGATCCGCCTCTGGCGGAAATTTCTGAATTTCTTAATTTTCATTAATGTTAATATTTAAAATAAACTAATACTAAATACATAATACTATATGCTTTCTTTTATGCCATTTAACACATTAACCAACCCCCTGAAGTTGCCTTGCAATACATTAACAAATCCGCTAATGGGGGCTTGTATAGAACCAACAACCTTCGCCAATAACTCTTCTTTGGTCGGCAAATTAGCTAATGCTAAAACTTCATCGCTTCTAATTATTCTGTTTTCTAAAATTCCAGCGATAATATTAAACTTATCATTATGATCTTTTTTATATTCCTTAAAAATTCTTGCGGGACCGATTTCATCTTCTCCAAAAGCTATTCCAATATTTTCTTCTATTTTTACTATCTCGCTATTTTCTAATCCTTTCGCCTTTAGCGCTAAGCTCAATAAATTCTTTTTTGCCACAAAATATTCAATTTTATTCTCTCTGCATCTCTTTCTTAAATCTTCTATGTCTTTCACCGTTAAACCGCTAAAATTAGCAATAGCCACGGACTTTTGGTTATCTAATTTATCTTGATAGATTTTTACTAACTCTTCTTTTCTAGATTTTGTTTTAGGCATACAATATAAGTCAAAAGTTAAAAGTCAAAAGTTAAAAGTTAATTTCAATTTTTGATTTTTAATATTTGAAAAATAATTCTATGGCGCCACATTTATATCGCGATGTTAAAAACTTTTCATCATTCGGATGGGCGCTACCTGCCTGTGCAGGCAGGTTTGTAGTTAGCGCGTTTAAAACTAAAAAAAAGGCTCTTTAAAGCCGCAGATTATAGTATAATTAAATTATATGCCTATAAAAACATACAATCTATTTACCTCGGCGAGGCTAGCATCCCCTCTATTTAGAGGAGGCGAGGGGTGTGTATTTCCCGCTAATTTAAACTCATTTTAGGGTCCACGCTGTCTGTGGCATTGTTTATTTTTTATAAGTATAACATAAATAAAAAATATGTCAATGTTAAAAATATAAAATGCCAAGCCATCCTATTACAATATGGGACTGTCGCCGAATAGCAAATTTTACGATTTTTGAAAAAAATTTTGGCTTAATAAAGCCTGAAAGTTTTCAAAATTTTGTAAAAAACCGCATTCGGCGACACGCCCAATATGTTTAATATCTAATAATTTTTCACAATTAATAAAAAATTTGCTTTAAAAGCAAGCTTTCTGTATAATAGTAGTATTATAGTAAAACCTCTAATTTTTTTCAATTTATGACTTTCATTCTTCTTTTACTAGTTTTAAATATTCTATTTTTTAAATCCAGCTTCTTGGGGATAATTTTAGGCGGCTTCTATCTCTTAAACTATGGGAAAAAGTTAGGAAAATGGATTTTCCCAAAAGAAGACAGTATATACCAAACTCTTTTTGGCATATTTTTTATTTTAATATTCTTATCATCCTTCGGAGCGGTAATATATTATTTTTATAAATTAAACAGCATTGTCGTTTTGCTTATTTTATTATCAATCCCTTGTCTAATAAAAAAATTATATAAAAAATATCCTTTGAAAATTTGTCCAGATGTTTACAAAAAAAGTTATTTTTGGGAAACAACTTTTATTAAGACTGTCCAAAACTTTCTCCTCTACGCTTTTAATAAAAAAGAATTCCGCAAAAAAATATTTACTAAAATAAAAAATTTCCTATTATCTGCAAAAACTTTATATTTAATAATATTTTTAGTATTATTAAAAACATCTTTTAGCTATTCTACATCGCAAGCAGTTCGTTCGCCGTGGCTCGTATTGCCAAGATGGCATATCTTCCTTTATTTTATCTCAACTGCGTTGTTAATATCAATAATATTAAAAGAAAAATCCAGCAAGCCGCTTTTATTTATTATTTTGCATACTTTTTTAACTTCCAGTTTAGCTTTAATAATTTATAAATTAGGATATGGATTTGATCCATTTATCCATCAAGCGACAGAAAAAATAATTTTTGAAAAAGGATTTATCTTGCCAAAGCCATTATATTATTTAGGGCAATATTCATTAGTCGTGATCCTATCTCATATTTTTCAAAAATCCACCGCAATTATTGATAAATTTTTAGTCCCCTTAATGTATTCTATATATATCCCTATCTTTGCTTATTTTAGTTTAAGCAAATTTTTAAAGGATCATAATAAATATATTTTTTTATCGCTTCTTTCTATTCTAATTTTGCCATGCGCAAGTTTTATCGCGACAACCCCGCAGGCATTAGCTAACATTTTAGCTATCGTAATTGTATTTTTATCATTATTATATATTATTGTAGAGACAGGTTTTAAACCTGTCTCTACGGTAAAACACCTCATGTTTTTTCTTGCTGTTGCAACGATTCTAATCCATCCCCTCACAGGACTTTGTGTATTTATATTTCTTTTAATTTTATTTACTGTAAATAAAAAGTTTAAATTTAAAAAAATTATTTTACCGATAATAATAATTATATCATCGGTTATTATTCCTTTTATTTTTTCTTTGAGTTCCACTTTAAAAACAAAAATAAATTTTGATAGTTTCACTATATTCTCCCTTCCATTATTTAATACCGCGCGCCAATATAACCTTATAAAAGATTTTGTCTATCTGTATGGCGGCAATATCACATTTATTTTTTTAATAATTTCAATCTTGGGAATAATAATTTTTCATTATCATAAAAATAATACATACGCGGATAGTTCAAATATTATTGAGGGAGATGCTGATACAGTCCAATCTGCTATAATATTTCCATACCTTTTAACTTTCTTAATATTGGTTGCTAATTACATAATATTAAAAATTTTTATTTCCTTCAATGCGTTAATATATTACGAGCAAAATAATTACGCGGAAAGGCTTTTTACTTTAAGTCTTTATTTTTTACTGCCATTTTTTATTATCGCTTTTTATTATTTTTTTAAAAAATTAGGTTCTTTTAAGGAAAAAACATATATCAAAATTTTCTTTTTTTCTTTATTCGCATTGTGGATAACTTCATCTTTTTACTTAACTTATCCGAGATATGATAATTATTCCGCGGATAGAGGCTATAATGTTTCAGAAGCAGATTTTCATGCCGTAGAATTTATAAATAAAAATGAAAATGAAAATAATTATATTGTTCTTGCGAATCAAAATACTTCAGCCGCCGCGCTCTCTGAATACGGATTTTTAAAATACTTTGCCCTTCGCAGCTTTAGCGAAGGAGGGTTTATCTCCGACAGCGAAAAAAGGTTAGAACAAATTTTTTATTATCCAATTCCAACTTCAAGCCCGCTTTATGATTATTATTTAGAGATGGTAAATATAAAACCAACTCGCGAAGTTATGAAAAAAGCTATGGATTTAGCCGGAGTGAAAACAGGTTATTTTGTGATTTGCGATTATTGGTGGAAATCGGATCAGATTATAGAAAAAGCGAAATTAGAAGCTGATGAGTATTATAGTATTAAAGGAGGCAAGAGTTATGTATTTAGATATACATTATAAATCGTTCTTTTTTTTGATCTTTCAAAAATAAACCAATTCAATTAAAGCATGGAGGAATATACAGATGAATATTCATGAAATAAATGAAGGAGATTTACGGATATTGATGATATATCCAAAATTTCCCACAACATATTGGGGTCTTCAGTATGCAGTAAAATTTGTCGGCGCAATATCATCTATGCCTCCACTAGGATTGTTGACAATTGCGGCATTATTGCCAAATTATTGTGAAGTAAATTTAGTGGATATGAATGTAGCGCCTCTTTTAGAAAAAGATATTACAAGGGCTGATATAATTTTTATATCCGCTATGCTCGCGCAACAAGATTCTTTTAAACTTGTCGCAAGTATCTGTAAAAGACCTGGAAAAATTATAATCGCTGGCGGTCCATATCCAAGCTCTTGCCATGAAAAAATCACTGATGTAGATTCTGTTGTTGTTGGAGAAGCTGAAAATACAATAGACATCCTTTTTAAAGACTTAAAAAAAGGAAAGTTAGAAAAGTTGTATAAAAGCGGCAATTATCCAGATCTTGAAGAAAGTCCCATCCCAAGGTATGATTTACTGCCCAATATGAATGCTTACGCAACTATGTCAATGCAATATTCGCGAGGTTGCCCTTATGAATGTGAATTTTGCGATATAATAAAGATGTTCGGCAGAAAAATGAGAACGAAAACAGTTGCTCAAATAATCGCTGAAATGGAGCAACTTTATAAGTTAGGCTGGAGAGGTCCTGTTTTTATTGTAGATGACAATTTTATTGGAAAGAAAAAAACAATAAAAACGGAAGTGTTGCCTGCAATAGCTAGATGGCAAAAAAAACATGGGCATCCATTTGATCTATTTACAGAAGCTTCAATAGACGTTGCGGAGAACGAACTTTTGCAGTTATTAGCAGAAGCAGGTTTTAATATGCTCTTTATCGGTTTTGAAACAGTATCAAAAGAATCACTAGAAGAAACTGGAAAAAATCAAAATTTAGATAAAGGAGTTGCTAATGTAGCAGAAAGGTATCTAGCCAGCGTATTAAAAATTCAACAAGCTGGAATAGAGGTGACTGGAGGATTTATTGTAGGGTTTGACAATGATCCTAAAAATATTTTTGATCGATTAACAGTTTTTATACAAAGTTCAGGAATTGTTCTTGCAATGGTTGGTTTATTATCAGCTCTTCCTGGCACCAAACTATACGAACGGCTTAAAAAAGCGGGACGTTTGTTGGGAGATTCATCTGGTAATAATACTCATGATTTGTGCTTGAATTTTAAACCGTTAAATATGTCCATAGAGGAAATAATCGCAGGTTATAAAAAAGTTATTACACATATTTATAACCCAAAACATTATTTCCAAAGATGCTTGACGCACTTGCGAAACTTGAAACCTCACCAAACTTCCACGCGGAGGGTAAAAAAAACCGAAATACTCGCGCTTGTTAAATCTTTGGTTATCCAAACTTGGTCTCACTATAGATGGAATTACTGGAATTTTCTATTACGTTCTTTGTTTATCAAACCGAAGATGTTTCCCGAAACGATAAGACTCGCGATTATGGGACATCATTTCTTCAAAATAACTGAAGAGATTTTAGCAGTTGATGCTTTTAAAACAGAGGCGGTGAGCATAAAGGAAATATATGAGCAAAAAATTAAAACCACAAAAGAGTGGATAGAAAGCAAAACAAACCAGCTCCAAGTGGTTTGTGCTTCTTTTAAAAAGGAGGAAATAGAATCAAAAATAGTTGAATTACAAAATTTAAAGGATAAACTCTTAAAAGAGCTTAAAAAACGATATTATAAAATTGACGTTGATTTTAGGCATTATGTTGTAGATCTTCTTGTAAATATTGAAGAAACTCTTAACAATTGTTTAAATCAACTAATAGAGATTATCCCTTCAAAATAGCATAGCACATTATACAATAGGTGAGACAAGGACATTAGCAACGCATCCTAATGGGGTGCGAGTGTTAAAATTTTAGCATCGGAGGGGTACTAAATGCCTAAACGCACACTTTCTTGTCTCACCTTTACCGCCACGCATTGAACGCCCTGCGATCAATGAGTGGCGGTTCGCTCTTAACTTGAAAAGCCTTTGAACTGGCAACTACCATTCAAAGGCTTCTTTTTTTATTAGTGCTCCGTAAAAATCATTTCTCAATCAGTTTAAATCAGTTTTATGCACTATAACAGTGAATTCCCCTTTTAAATTATTTTTATCGCTTTCCAGTTCGCGCAACACATTGTCCATATTCCCGCGATAAATTGTCTCAAACATTTTTGTCATTTCTCTGCCTAAAATTATTTGAACACTATTTTTGTTCACTGATAATTCGCTAATCTCCAAAAGCGCTTTTAATATCCGATGGCATGATTCATAGAAAATAACAGGCATGTCGTTTTCGCATACTTTTTCAAAAAATGTTTTCCTCCCCTTTTTATGCGGAGGAAATCCTAAAAATAGAAATTTATCCATCGCAATCCCGGAAACGCTTGCGAGCGTTATCGCCGCGCAAGCTCCTGGTATAGGCGCTATGTTTATTCGTGTATTGGCGGCTCCATTGTCTTCATCGCGAGGTATGAGCGATGAAGCTATGGAGCCATTTTGCTTATCTTTAAAATTTTGCATTCCAGCTCCACATTCCTCCTGCGTCGGAACAATGAAGCCACTAGATCTATTTTTCCGTTTTAAAATCTCGTTTACTAAAATTCCGCCGGGATCGCTAATTCCTGGCGTTCCGGCATCAGAAACCAAAGCCGCGTTTTCACCTTTTTCTAACCGATCAATTATATAATTTATTTTATCTAATTTAGAATGATGATGATAACTGATCAAAGTTTTTTTAATTTCATAATGCGCTAGAAGTTTTGCCGTCACTCTTGTATCCTCGCAAATTATAAAATCAACTTCACGTAAAATTCGCAAAGCTCGCAAAGTTATGTCTTCTAAGTTTCCAATCGGAGTCGCGACTATATATAACATTTGAATAAACCAAATTTTAAACCCCCTTCATCTGCAATGCTTTTACATTAATTTCTAAAACATTAATATGTTTTTTATTCTTTCGCACATCATTATTTACAGCTGTCAAATCTTCACTGGAAGTTCTCATAATTTGTTTCATATCCTCTTTAATGTCCTCCCGAAAAGAATGGAGCATTCGTCCCATATATTCCATTTGCTCCGCCATTTTTAATTCCATTTCTTCAAACCGAGAGTCTATCTTCTCAAACCGAGAATCTATCTTCTCAAACCGAGAATCCATTCTATTCTCCAAATTTTTCAAATCTTCCTTGGTTGTAAATTTTGTATCCATCCTATTTTCTAAATTTTTTAAATCTTCCTTAGTTGAAAAATTTTTAGATTCAACAATTCTTTCAACTACTTCTTCAATTTGTTTTAAATCATTTTGGTCAAGCATATAATTTATATTTTAGACTGTCTAATGTTATATATTTTATCGTATAATAAAACGAGTGTCAAGATAAGTTATATTTTTCAATCTATCTCCGCCTGCTTTTCTCGCTTTTGCTTAAAAGTCCAAAATTTATGCGTTAAAAATCTGCTCACCCCCACTATAATTCCAACCAAAATTTTAGCTAATAAATCATTTATTCTTAATGAAACGAGCGCAAATAAACCTGCCTCATTAAATATAAAAGCTAAAAAACTAATAAACTCATACTTGAAGAAATGAATATGAATCGTAGTTTCTTCCTCTTTCGTTAGCCCCATTTTACGAGCATCATCAGCATCATCAGGCAATATCGGCAAACGAAAAACCCATTTGCGCGCAATATCAAACACAGCCGCATCGCTAGCCATAAAAGATATAAAATTCGCCCATAAATAATGCTCCCGCCAAAACGGAAATCCTCTCGTCAAGCAAAAATAAAAAATAAAATCAACTATGCAATCTAATGCGCCAATGAGCATATACCTCATAGAATATAATGCCGCTCTCTTTCTAATATTAGGATCTTGTTTTAATCTATTTAAAATTTCCATATCTTATGCATTTATAAACTAGCCTCTACCTCTCCCGCGCCGGCGTGCGTTTTAGAATCCCCCAGCTTGCTCCGCTCTAAAATCTCGGCTGTTACAATCTTTTTATCTCTCCCGTATTTCAACCGAGATAATTTTTTTATTTTATCCGCGATGGACGCATCCGTTGATTTGGACGGTCCGATGGACGCCATCTCAAACGCGCGCGCGGCGGTATTATCAATCAAAAGCCGCACATAAGCATGATACTTTTCAATATTTATTAAATCATTTTGGCTGAATACCGGCTCAAACTGCTTTGCCATAAATTCCGCGTCCTCCGCTCCAATCCTAAACACGACCATACTGCCGGCATTTCCAAAAACCGCGTCGCGTACTTTCGTGTCTTGATTTTTTACCAGCTGGTTTATATATTGATGCGCCATTATAAGATTCAGTCGGTATTTTCTCGCTTCCGCTAAAATCGTCGCGATGCTGTCAGTAATATAATTTTGAAACTCATCAATGTATAAATAAAAATCATGCCTTTGATCTTCTGGCACATTAGCGCGCGATAACGCCGCCATCTGAAGTTTTGCGACGACTATAAGCCCCAGCAAATCGCTATTTACTTCTCCCGCTTTTCCTTTAGATAAATTTACTAATAATATTTTCTTTTTATCCATTATATCCCTGAAATTAAATCCTGATTTCGGCTGGCCAATAATGTTCCTTACCATTTCGTTTTCCACAAAACGCCCTACTTTAGAAATTAAATATCCTAACATTTCTGATTTATGGAAATCTGAAGTTTTCGCCATTTCCTTTTCCCAAAAAGCGCGCACCATCGGATCAGATACTTTCGCGATTTTATATTTTTGAAATTCCGGGTCTGTAAAAATTCTCGGAATTTCACAAATTGTACCCGGATTTTCTTTATCCGCCATAAGAGTTAACATAGCGTTTCGCATATTATGCTCAAACATCGGACCAATCATATTCGGATCAGTAACTAATTTATAAAAAATAGCAATCATTTCTTGAATAGCAAAATCCATCTCTTCGGGAGTTTTCGCCTCCAGCATATTTAGACCTACCGGCCGCTCTATATCAGACGGATCAAAAATAATTACATCTTCCGCTCTTTCCGCAGGTATTCCTGAAAGAACATCGTCCACTAAACTTCCATGCGGATCAATAATACATACGCCTTCCCCATTAGCTATATCCTGTTTTGCCATCTCTCCCATCAAAACAGATTTTCCTGATCCCGTCACTCCGATTATATACATATGCCGTCTTCTATCATTTCTTGCGATTTTAACTGCCGTTTTAATGCCTCTATAAATATTTTCTCCCAAAAGTATTCCCTCTTTCGGCATATTAACAGGAGCGACCGCGCCTTTAGAGCGCAACCAAAAAATATTCGGAGTTTCTGTTGATGAAAGTGGAAAATGGTATAAAGACGCTATTTCTTCTGTATTTAATACTAATACTTTTTTTTCATCAAAAGCTCTATAAATAAAACTTTCAATAAATTTATCTCTATTAACAACTCTTTTTTGCTTTAGTCCATTTCCATATTCATAAACATGATATTGCGCGAAAGCGTTAATGATATTCGCTAAATACATTTCTGCCTTAACTCCGTCTTTTGATGAGACCACTACCCTTATATTAACATCCATTCCCGCTTTACTGGTTTTTTCTTCCAGACCTTTTATAATTTCATTTTCCATAGGCGAAAGCTGATGGATTTCATTTTGTTTATTTTTTGGTTCATTCTTTGGTTTTACGGATTTTAAAATTGCCGCGATTTCATAAAAAAATTTAAAAATAAAATTAAAATTTACTTCTCTTAACGCATCTTCTAACTTTTTCCCCTGCTGCATTTTGCTCGCCACTTTTCTGCCCTTTTTGTGCCATTTTTTCTTAGCTGATCTTATGATAAATTGAATTGCCGCGCCATCCTCTTTTTCAAGCTTGCTTAAACTATTTGTAAGCGCGTTCATTAAATCAACTTCCGCTTTTTTATAAGTTTTTATCGGAAAAATATAGGAACGGGTAAAAATTAAAGCCGCCGCTTTTATTTCACTGTCTGGCAAAAAGATATTATAATCTTCAACTTGTTCTATTTTAGCATCTGGATATTGGGCATTGATTTGTTGTTCAATATATTCCTTTAAATGTTTTGGAGTTGCGATATAAAAATAAATCTCGCCATCGCGGGCGACAATTTCAAACGATATATGATCCCGCCTTCCGCAAAAAAATGCCTTAAATCCTCTCTCCGCTCGCAATCCGCCGATGCTTGCGAAAAAACCCTCCGCTAAAGCTATTTCTTCTTGCATTTTTTGCGTGGTATTTGCCTGCGACTGCGTATTATCTTCTTTTGTTTTTTTTCTATGAACAGAAACAAGGAATATGGTTTTATCTAAATTTCTTGCGAGTTCTGTTTTTTTATGGAATACCATTCTTAAAATTAAAATTATCGCGTAAGCAATAACTGCGACAATAAAAAGATAAAAAATAGAATAAAAAAACGGATCATTCAAAAACACTTTTGATAAGTGAGCAGTAGGATTTTGTTCAAGTCCTGCTGTGAATTGCAATAGAAATAAAAACATATTATAAAAAAATCAAAAGTCAAAACTCAAATCTGCCAGCCTGCGCAGGCTGGCACAGGCAGGCAACCTAAAACTTTTAAACTGTCTCAAATTTATATATTTTAAATTTTTCACACTAAATTCTAAAAAAACTTCTGACAGTGTAACCCCTTGCGAATTTGGTAGTTTTAAGATTTGAGTTGCATTTTTGAATTTTGCGTTTTGAATTTTGAGCTTTGTATTATTATATACCATCTGCGAATAATCTGCAATAATAATAAAATTCGCCAGTATCTATTTCAAATACTTCCTATTCCCTATCTCTTTCGGAAAATGGTCTTGCTCAACAATGGCATCAGGGAAGTTATGCGCGTATTTATAATCTTTTCCATATCCTAAATCCTGCATAAGCTTTGTAGGCGCATTTCGCAAATTCATCGGAACTGGAAGCGAGCCAAATTGTTCAATGTCTTCCTTTACTTTTCCATAAGCAATATACAAATCATTATCTTTTGGCGCTTTTGCGAGATATACTACCGCTTGCGCTAATGCCAGCTCTCCTTCTGGAATGCCTATAAAATGAAAGGCGTCTTTCGCGGCTACTGCGACTACTAACGCCTGCGGATCAGCAGCGCCTATATCTTCCGAAGCAAAACGAATTAAACGCCGAGCTATAAACAAAGGATCTTCTCCGCCTACAATCATTCTCCCGAACCAATACAAAGCGGCATCCGCGTCGCTATCGCGCATACATTTATGAAGCGCTGAAATTAAATTATAATGCTCTTCCCCATCTTTATCATAAAGCAATGAACTTTTTTTGCTTATATAAGATAATGCTTTTGCTGTAATAGTTTTTTTATCATTACTCTTAGCTAAAATATTAGCCGTTTCTTCTAGCAAATTTAAAGCTCTTCTCGCATCTCCGTCAGCATAACTGGCCAAATAAAAAAATGCATCTTCTGAAAATTCTAAATTTAATTCTCCTAAACCTTTTTCACTGTCTTTTAATACATTTTTTATAATGGAAATTATATTTTCTTCAGTTAATCTTTTTAATACTAAAACTTTACATCTTGAAAGTAAGGCTGAATTTACTTCAAAAGAAGGATTTTCAGTAGTCGCTCCAATTAAACTTATTATTCCTTTTTCAACATGGGGCAAAAAAATGTCTTGTTGCAGTTTATTAAAACGATGGATTTCATCAATAAAAATAATAGTTTTCTCTCCTTTTTCCCTTAGTCTTTCCGCGGCTTCATTTATTTTTATTTTTACATCAGCAATTTTCGCGGTAACGGCAGACATTGGCAAAAAATAGCAATTGCTTTTTTCTGCTATTATATTCGCCAGCGTAGTTTTTCCTGTTCCGGGAGGTCCCCAAAAAAGCAATGAGGGAATTTTACCTTCAGTTATATATCTGGCTATAAATTCCGCAACTTCTTCCTGCCCAAAAAAATCCTTAAATGTTCCAGGCCGCATACGATCGGCGAGGGGACGAAATTCTTGTGTATTTTGATTAGATAGGTTATGCATAAAATGATAAAATTTATACCGTCCCGTCAGAGTCTCCTAGAATGCTTAAAGCGTAGCGAAAGCAGTCAAGGGACCCTGACGATTAAAAATAAAGCTTATTTCGATTATATAAATTATCCTTTGGCATATTATTCTTTAACATATAAAATCAAATTTCAAAACTCAAATCTACAAATCAAAACTTTAAAACTGCATAGTGCTTCACACGATTAAAATTTAACTTATTTAACGCTTAAAAAATTTCTAAAAATTTAAATCTTCACGAATTTGGTAATTTTTGAGATTTGAGTTGTGGTTTTGACTTTTGCGTTTTGATTTTTGACTTTTAATTTTTCGTTTAAAATTAGGTTTTAAACATTTGATTTTTATAAAATATTCCTATATAATAATACCATACACTTAATATACTTAAAAATCAATATTATGTATAAAAAAATAATTTCTGTTATAACTATAATTTGTTTATCAGCGCCTGCTTTTTTGCGTCCTGTAAAAGCGGCTGAATTTAATCCGAATAGCATTATAACTGACTTTGAATATATGGATTATGACGCAATGAATTTAGATGAAATTCAGTATTTTTTAGAACAAAAAGGCAGTGGGCTTGCAATTTATAAGACAGCGGATGTTGATGGAAAAATAAAAAAAGCTTCTGAAATAATTTACCGCGCCGCAAATGACTATAAAATAAGCCCGAAATTCATATTAGTTATGCTTCAAAAAGAACAAAGCTTAATAGAAACTGCTAATCCTACTGATTATAAGCTTGATTGGGCAATGGGTTTCGCAAGATGCGACGATCCAATATTATGTTCTCCTGAAAATATGGCGGAATTTCAAGGTTTCGCAAAACAAGTTGATCGCGGCACAGCCAGGCAAAGATATTATCTTGAAAACGCGTATAAAGACTGGCTTAAAAGCGCAAATAATACTTACGACATTGATGGATATAAAATAACTCCAATAAATCAGGCGACAGCGAATTTATACAGCTATACGCCTCATTATCATGGAAATTATAATTTCTGGAAAATTTGGAACAAATATTTTTCAAAAAATTTCCCTGACGGAACATTATTGCAAGCCGACGGGAGCGATAATGTATGGCTTATAAGTTATGGTATGCGCCGCCCTTTCGCAAATAAAGCGGTCTTTTCTTCAAGATTTGATAAAAATAAAATAATTACCGTATCGGAAAATGATATTTTAAAATATGAGTTAGGCGCTAGTATAAAATTTTCGAACTATGCTTTAATGCGAGATTCTAATAAAAACATATATCTTTTAATAGATGATAAAAAGTATAAAATAGTTTCGCCCGAAGTATTTAAAAAATTAGGATTCATCTCCGATGAAATCGTTGACTTAGAATACGATGAGATAAATGAATATAAAGATGGCGGAAATATAACTATGGACAGCGTCTATCCTTTAGGAGAATTATTGCGCGATAAAAAAACCGGCGGAGTTTTTTATGTGGAAAATGGGATTAAAAATCCTATTTGGGACAAACAAATATTAAAAACTAATTATCCGAATAGGCATACTATAGATGCGACGGATGAAGAAATAGAAAAATTAGTTGCGGGGTGGCCCATAAAATTTAAAGATGGAGAAATTGTGAAAGGAAGCGAAAGCCCAGCGGTTTATGTTATATCTGACGGACAAAGAAGACCGATTATTGACGGAAGAATTTTTGAATCTTTAGGTTATAAATGGGAAAATGTTGTTAGCCTAGATCAAAAAATACTTGAAACCCTGCATCCATTAGGAGATGTTATAGATATCGGGCAAGAAGATAGCGCAGAAGAAATTGACGATGGAACTTTAGTGAAAATGGATGGAAAACCGAGCGTATATTTAGTGGAGGATAAAACACTTCGTCCTATAATATCTGGAAATGTTTTTGAGATGTTGGGATTTAAATGGGATGAAATTAAAGAAATTTCAGAAAATATCGCGGCGCTATATAATACCGGGGCTCTGATTGATGAAAATTATATAAGTTCAAAATTTGCAAAAGCTGGAATATAAAATAAAAAATATTTTTGAGTTTTGAGTTTTGACATTTGAGTTTTATAAAATATGTCTCTAGTTTTCTCCGCCATAACTCCGCACTCTCCTATTTTAATCCATTCCATAGGAAAGGATGATTTTCAATATCTAAAAAAAACTATCGTTGCTTTTTCTGTTTTAGAAGATGAGATATATGTCGCGCGACCGCAGACAATAATAATTCTATCTTTTAGCGAACATATCTTAAATAACGCATTTTCAATTAACTTGTCTCCAAAATATAAAAGTAATTTTAAAAATTTTGGGGAATATTCCATAGAAAAAGAATTCATAAATGATGTCGGTTTTACTCATCACATAAGAGAAAAATTTGAAGGGAAAATACCAGTAAAACTCTTCTCGGAAGAAAACCTTAATTATGAGGCATCTGTCCCTTTGCATTATTTAACAGAGCATCTGAAAGATATATCAATTATCCCGATAATATCTTCCGGCTTAGATATTCAATGCCATTTTAATTTTGGACAAAATCTTAAAGATTTAATTCTTTCTTCAAATAAAAGGATTGCGATTATCGCGTCAATAGATTTAGCTGAATGCGAGGCTAAAGGAAGCCCTGATAAATCCGCGGAAAAAGGCAGCCAGCTAAATAAAAAAATAACCCATCTTATAAAAAGCAATAATAGCAAAGGAATATTAAGAATCAAAGAAGAAATAATAAAAGACACAGGATTAAATGATTTTAGCGCGCTATTGATGCTTCTCGGAGTTATGGATGGGATAAATTATAAACCGGAGATTCTATCTTATGAGTTCCCTTTTGGAATCGGCTATCTAACCGCGAATTTGAAACTGGGATAATTCGTATCTGTTAAAATAATCACAGAATGTCATTCCGACCGAGCGAACCAGACGCCCAAACGGCTGATTCGTGAGTGGAGGAATCTGTTTATTAAGCCAAATTTGGTACTGCCAACAAATTCCTCCACTCGCTGTCGCTCGGTCGGAATGACAAAAAAGAGTACTATTTCAACAAACACTAATTCGTCAATATTTTTGACTTTTGACTTTTAATTTTTGACTTTTTTATATGTACGCAAAAATAGCTCCGATAATGCGGCTGCCAAGAAAATTAAAAAATTTTGATTACTTAATACCTGAAAAATTAAAAGAAAAAATAAAGCTAGGGCAAATAGTAGAAATTCCTTTCCGCAACAGCCAAAAAAATGGGATAATTTTCTCAATCCATGATGACGAGCCTTGCGCTAATTTAAAAAATATCTTGCGGATTATAGAACGCAATCCGATAATTAACGATGCCCAAATAAAATTATTGTCTTGGGCTTCTTTTTATTATTGTTCTTCTCCTGCCGCTTTTTTGAACGCTATTATTCCTGAAATACCCGCATTAAAAAAATTTGCGCGAAAAATTTATTCCGACGAATGCAATCTGCCCAAAAAAAAATTAAAAATTTTAAAATCCGAAATTCCTAAGATTCAAAAGATACTCAAAAAAATTTTAGAAAATAAAAAAATATTGCTGCAATGGAATAACTATTACAATAAGACAGCTATTTACATAAAATTATTAGAAAAATTTTCTGCTGACAAACAAGTTATCTTGATATTCCCGCAATTTTCCGATTTAAAAAAATTTTTATATTTCTTGCCTGAAAATTTAAAAGTTAATACATCTATTTTGCGCAGTGATTTGCCAAAGAAAAAACATTTTCTAGAATGGGAAACTATAAAAAATAAAAAGAATGGAATAATTATCGGGACAAGACAAGCGATTTTTGCTCCCCTAGAAAATCTGGGATTAATAATTATTGATAATGAAGAAAATATATCGCATAAACAATGGGAGCAAAATCCAAGATACCATACTCTTAAAATCTCAAAAAAACTGCAGAAAATAACAGACGCAAAAATAATCATAGCGAGCAATATCCCTTCCGCAGAAACTTATTATATTTCAAAAAAAGAAAAATATAAGATTATTTTAGAAGATGACGGCGATGATTTTAGAATTAAAAATAATATAAAAATCATACAGATGCAAGATGAATGGAATAAAAAAAATTATTCAATTCTTAGCGAGGATGCGATAGATTTAATAAAAAAAAACATAAACCTGAACAAAAATTCTCTAATCTATATAAACCGCCGTGGCGCGAGCCAATTGGTTATATGCAAAGATTGCGGATATATTCCTTTGTGCCCAAAATGCAATCTCGCTTTAACTCTCCATTCTGGAAAAGAAAATATCTTAAAATGCCATCATTGCAATTTCACAAAAATGCAAATAACTCCTTGCCCAAAATGCAATGGATTTAATATGAAATTTGCAGGAACAGGGACGGAAAAAGCAGAAAAAATATTAAAAGAAATTTTTAAAGACACAAGAATAATCCGCGTTGACACGGATAATAAAAAAAGGGGAATTAGGGATGACTTATTATGTACAGGCGAGACTAAAATAATAATCGCGACTAATGCTATTTTAAGCTATATTTCACCTATCAATATAGCTTCTTGCATATTTTTAAATATAGATACAAATCTGAATATTCCAAGCTTTAGAGCTTTTGAAAATACTGCGCAAATAATTAAAAATTTAAGCTTATTAATAGAACCAGAGGGAGAATTGATAATCCAAAGCTATGGAAATATTAAAGAAAATTTACCATTTTTAAAAGAAAATTATGGCTTTACTAAATACTATAATAGAATTATTGAAGAAAGACGGAATATAAACTATCCTCCGTTCTCCCAATTAATAAAATTGACATTTAAGAATAAAGATGTTAAAATAACAAAATTTGCAACAGACAAATTGTTTAATATTTTAAACAAAGAATTAGGAATAAAAAAGAATATATCTTTATTAGAACCTATTACCTTGCCTGCTCAACGCAATAACTATATAAATGAAATAATTATAAAGAACAAAGGCGACGCTGATGATTTGCAAAAATGGCTCACTGCTAATGTCCCCCAAGAATGGATAATAGATATTGATCCGATTGAAATCTAAAATATAATCCGAATCTACAAATTAGTATCCGAATGATACGAATACCCAAATAGTCAATCCGAATTATTCGGGGACTGCCGCCAAACGCTTAGTGCGTCATTCTGAACCCGCTTTAGCGGGTGAAGAATCCCGTGGTTAAGCGAAAAAACTCTGGGATTCTTCGTCGTTCCTCCTCAGAATGACGCAAAAACACCATTTGGCGACAACCCCATTCGGATGAATTCGTTTTCGTGGCATTCGGATACATTCGTGAATTCGGATTATATTTATTATGCTATTACCGATTATAACTTCTCCAAATAAAATTTTACGGGAAAAAGCGCGGGAGATTACTAAAGAAGAGCTTGAATCAGAAAAAATTCAAAAGCTTATTTTAGATATGGGAGAAACTATGAGAAATGCTAATGGAATCGGATTGGCCGCTCCTCAAGTGAACGAGAGTTTGCAAATTATTTGCATGGATATGCGCGAATGCGATCCGCATGGAAGCATTAGAAAAAAAATTATCCCTAATTTAACACATACGCAGGCTGGCGGCAATGAAATTTTCATACTTATAAATCCGCGCATAACATGGAGTTCTATTGTTAAAAATATAATGGAAGAAGGATGTTTAAGCATTCCCGAAATAAAGTCGCGAATAAAGCGCCCTAAAAACATTAGGGTAAAATGTTTAAACGCAAAAGGCGAGAAAATTAAATTTAAAGCGACTGAACTATTCGCGAGAGTTTTACAACATGAGATTGATCATTTGAATGGGATATTATTTATTGATAAAACAATAAAATAATCTTAATGTTAATTGCTATTAGATTGAGCGCTATGCCGCGCATTTTAATTTTCAATTCTCAATTTTCAATGAATGTTCAATTTCCAATTTCCAAACAATTACAGATATTTGAAAATTATTTAATTGAAAATTGATTGGAAATTGGAAATTGAAAATTAAAAATTTTATATAAACCAAAACATCTAAAATCCCGCGTATTTATTTTAAATAAAAATATGGACACCAAAACTATAAATATCCTATTCTTCGGCACATCAGAATTTGCAGTGCCCATCCTCCAAAAATTGATAGATGAAAAATATAATATTGCGGCGGTTGTGACACGGCCAGATAAACCTGTCGGGAGAAAACAAATACTAACACCTTCGCCAGTTAAACTTTTAGCTGAAAAATATAGAATTCCAGTTCACCAGCCTGAAAATTTCTTATCGTACGGGCGCGATGCATCGCGCCCCTACTTTGACTTAATTATCACCGCCTCTTACGGAAAAATTATTCCGAAAGAAATGCTGGATTTCCCAAAATACGGCGCGCTGAATGTCCATCCTTCCCTATTGCCAAAATACAGAGGTTCTTCACCTGTTCAATATGCTATTCTTAATGGAGATAAAGAAACTGGAGCAACGATAATGTTAATGGATGAAAAAATGGATCATGGAAAAATTTTAGCGCAAGAAAAAATTAGAATTGAAGACCGCCAAACATTTCTAAGTCTTCATAATGAGCTAGCGCAAATTAGCGCTGAATTATTAGTAAAAACTATACCTTTGTGGATTAACAATGAAATAAAACCATGCCCGCAAGACTGCGCAAAAGCGACATACGCAAAAATTATAACTAAAAAAGATGGAAAAATAAATTGGAATAAATCTGCAGAAGAAATAGAATGTCAAATACGAGCATTTTCTTTGTGGCCGGGATGTTGGACGATTTTAAATATAGATGGAGAAGAAAAATGTTTAAAAATTATAGATGCTGCCGCAGAAACAAAACACTATCCGGCTCGCGCAGATTGGCAGGCAGGTAAGATAATAAAAACTGAAAACAAAAAAATGACCGTAGTATGCGGTTCAGGAATTTTGAAAATTTTACAACTTCAAATAGAAGGTAAAAAAATAATGGCGGGTGAAAATTTTTTAAACGGACATCAAAAACTTATCGGACAAATTTTAAAATGATAAAAATCAAACATCCCGCAATGCCCGCCGCCAATAAAATCTTTATTTGACTTTCTGTTGAAAGCATAAATTTAACTGCAGAATTTTCTAAACAATCAATAATATGACATTGCATAGCATTAGATAGCCTATACCCAGCGGATGGTTCATATATGGACTAAAAACGCTTGTAGCTAAAATAACAATAACGGCTAACATACAACCTAATACATTCACACTATATGTTTCACGAAGAATGTTCCAGTACTCTTTAAAAATTTTCCATACTAAGAATAAATAAGCGAGCATGCCTGCAAAACCTATTTTAAAAATTATATCTAGATATCCCCATTCAAAAGCATAAGTTGTATATTCTCCTGTCGGGCTGGAAGCGAGGACTCTCGGATCACCGCTCTTATATGTTATAGTTGAACCAAATCCCGATCCTATTATCGGATGATTTATAATTACGCGCGTTAACACTGGAAGCAAATTCCATCTGCTGCTTGCCCCAGCTTCTCCCGAAACAGAAGACGCTCTCTCGCTTAATAAGTCAACTGAAAATTCCGCGCTTTCTTTAGGATATGGAAATTGAACAACTAGAAAAATTAAAGCTAAACTTAAAATCATGCCTAAAGCTAATTGCAAAGTAAATTTCGCTAATTTCTTCCAAGAATATTTTAACTTAAAAATAAAAACTATATACATTGCTATCACTGCTATAAATCCGCCCACCCAGAAACTGCGAGACATCCCCAATAATATCACGGACAAAAATAAAATGAACAGCAAAAAATTAAAAGAAAATATTTTTAATTTTACGCTTCCGTTTTGAATTTTGAGTTTTGAGTTTTGAATTTTTCTGCTATTAGATTGCAACATCTTATTGCATTCCGGCAACATTGATGCAACCGCAAAAAATAAGGCGATAAGAACATATATATGCGACTGAAAAAAAATACGATAAAATCCGCCTTGCCATAAAGTTATCTCGCCAAGTCGAAAATCTCTTACCCATCTATATAAAAATTCCATCGCGTAATACATTTTATGGGAAAAAATAAATAAGAGAAATATTGTTTTTAAAGAAAGAATAATTATTGAGGCGATCAATATTTCAAAAATTGCTTTTAAATGTTCTTTTTCTTTTATTGCATATACGAACGGAAAAATTAAAGCAAAATACAAATAACTATTAGCGTCAAAAAAAACATTGCTTATGCCATTTTTTCTTATTAAGCCCCAAATAACGCCCCACGCTAAAAATAAAAAAAGTAAAAAATAATATTTTAAAAACCCCGTTAAATATGTTCCAGCCTTTTTATCTTCAATAGAATCAATAGATTTATTTAACGGGGCAAATTTATTCTCTTTTAATTTATCTAAAAATTCTTTTCTCTCTTTTTTATTTATTAAAAATTTTGTAAGCCAAACCGACATTATAATAAGAAAAAATCCTATCCTAATAGAAATTGCAGTCCCTCCAATTTCATAAAAGAAAAGATAACCAAACGATCCGATAAAAAGTTCCGCGAGCATTATATATATTCCATATTCTAATTTTTCTAAAGATAAAATAAGCGCTAAAATTAAAATGGCGAAAAAACAAGCTTTATTAAAAACTGGATATAAAAAACCGCAGAAAGAAAAAATTTCAGCTAAGATTAAAAATAATATTGTGAGACGAAAGTATTTAGACATGTAATTAATTTTAAATTTTAAATTGCGCAAATTTTAAAAAAATAATAAATAATAAAATTACAAAGATTATAAAATTCAGAGTTTTAAAATTTGTTATTGGATATTTAAAATTTTTTTAAAATTTAAAATTTAAAATTTCTTATTCCCTTCATCAGCCCCATATAAAATTCTAAATTATTCAATGTCGCCAGTCTCGCGCCCAAAAGCTCTTTCATTTTAAACAGATGGCGCAAATACGCTTTTTTATATTCTTGCAGTTCCTGCAGTTTTGACTCCTCGTTTATCGGCGAAAAATCTTTCACAAATTTTGAATTATTGATGTTTATTGAATTATAAAATTTTTCATTTAATTTTAAACTTCCTGCCTGCGCAGGCAGGTTAACTTTAAACTTTAAACTTTGGAACAGCTTCCCATGCCTAGCTTCCCGTGTCGGAATAACGCAATCAAACATATCCCATCCGTAAGAAACGCATTTTATAATATCATCCGGAGTGCCTACGCCTAGCGCGAAACGCAAAGAATCCTCTGGAATTAAATTAGCAGTATAAGCTAAAATATCTTCCATACGATTTCCTTCCGCGTCAACTGGTCGCGCGCCGAATCCATAACCGTCAAATCCGATTTTTATAAGTTCATCCGCGCAATATTTTCTTAAACTTTTTTCCGCGCCTCCTTGTATAACGGAAAATAACAAAGGCTTTGAGACATCTTTTAGTTTTCTTTTTTTTACTTGCTTTTCATATTCTTTTCGGCATCTTTTCGCCCAAGAAATAGTGCGCTTTACGGAATTTTCCAATTCGTTTTTCGCATAATCATTCGGCGGGCAATCATCTAAGCATACCATCATATCAACTCCTAAATCAAATTGAATTTGAATAGATTTTTCCGGAGTCAGCTCGTGAAACGATCCATCAAGAGGAGATTTAAAAACAACTTTATCGTCAAAAATTTTCCCCATCTCTTCTCTCCTTCCCCCCTTGAGTGTGGCGTTGCGAATCAATGAAAAAACCTGAAACCCGCCGCTGTCCGAAAGAAGCGGATGCGGCCAGTTCATAAAAGAATGAATACCGCCTTTCATTTTTAATTTTTCATTTTTAATTTTTAATTTTGATATTCCCGGCTGTAAATATAAATGAAAAGTATTAACAACCATTGGACCAACTCCCGCCATTTCCAAATCAGCGCGGGATAATCCTTTTACATATCCTCTCGTCGCGTCAGGCATAAAAAACGGCGTTTGAATCTCTCCGTGAGCCGTTTTGATTATTTTTTTTCGTATATTGAACGCCGTTTTAGAATTCATAAATAATAACCCCTTCGTTTTCTAAATCAAATTTTATTTTTCTGTCAATTTTGCCAATCGCAGAAACCCCAAAATATTCTTTTCTAGTAACTACTCAGGTACCCGAGAAAGTGCCATTTGCTAAAAGAAAATGCGACCTCCATAAAATTTAATTTTAGCGCTGGAATTTGAATATTGCGTAAAATTAGGAGTTTTTAAGCAAATGGCACTGGAATTACAAAATGCAAAGAGTCATAAACGCCAGTTGCTTTTCAAAGCAACTGGCGCTTATGACTCTTCCATATATTTTAAAAAATTTTTTACTTTTATGGTTTTTTTATCAATTTGAATCTCTTCATCATATCCCATTGTAATGATATAAGCTTCTTTTTGCCCAAATTTATTCATCGCTTCCAATAATCCTCCTGTTTCTCTCTGTTTATTTTCATTATTAAAATTCCAGCATACATTGATAAGTTTATCAATTTTTACCCCCTTTCTTATTAAAAAATCAACCTCATTTTTATTTTCCCAATAAAAAATATCTTCCTGTTTTCTTCTATATTCAAGATAAACTAAATTTTCAAACATTTTTCCAAGATTGTCTGAAAATCTGAAAGAAAGCGCATTATATAAACCTAAATCAATAATATAAATTTTATGCGGATTATTTTTTTGTTTTGCAAAAGAATAAGAAAAATAATCTGCTGTTTGAACTAAAAAGACTTCTTTGGCGTATTCTAAAAATTTGTTTGCCGTCGGCTGAGAAATTTTTTGTTTTTTTTCTGCCTGATATCCTGAAAACTTCGCCGAAATATTCACAATAAGATTTAGGCAAAATTCTTTTAATTTTTTCACATCTCGTATCTCATAACGTTGCACAATATCTTTTTCTATAATAGCAGAATAATAATCCTTAAGAATTTGCGTTTTATCTTTTTCTTCTTTGGTCAAAACCACTTGCGGCAATCCTCCAAACTCCATATATTCTTTAAAAAATTTTCTTAAAACCGGCGATCCTTTGCCTGTTATATTTTCAAATAAATCGTCTTTATTCTTAAATTTAAGAAATTCTTTAAAATTGAGCGGAAAAATTTCATTTGAATATATCCTGCCAGTTAAAGATGTTCCATATTCTTTGGATAATAATTTTGACGACGAGCCTGTGATATAAAATTTTATTTTCTCGTTGCGATCATAAAGCCCGCGAATAAATTTTTCCCACTGCGGAACATTTTGTATTTCATCCAAAACAATAAATATTTTACCTTCGGGATTAAAATGTTCAAGATAAGCGTCATAAATTTGCAAAAGAAATTCTATATTCAAATATGGCGAGAAGGCGGGTTCTTCAAAATTTATATAAAGCGTATTTTGGGAAGAAGCATCGCCGGCGTCAATAATCTTTTTTATGACTTGCAGTAAAATAGTTGATTTGCCAGATCTTCTTACTCCGGCAACGACAGAGACTTCTTTAATATTTCGTTGCCTATATAGTTCGCCAACATATTGTTCGCGAATTATGCCTGTGTTGATAGATTTATTCCAAAAATTCCAAACATCTAAAATTTCTATTATTTGCGAGTTATTCATATAATAAAGTATATTTTTGTATTTTGCATCATAATACTAAACTATATTTTAGTATATGTCAAGATAACTCCAACAATTAGCGCCAGTTGCTTTAAAAGCAACTGGCGCTGAACAAACATAATAAATATCTTATGTGCCAACATACCAAATTTTAACCGTACCTATTAAATTATTAACATCCTCATCAGCAACCCATGCCGTAAAATTTATATATTCATTTGGCAAATTATGTCCTGATAAATGAGATATGTTAATTTCATCTCCAGACAGTCTTCCATCCCATTCCATCACATATCCATCTCTATAACTAACTACATTTCCAAGATCATCTTTAATAGATGCTGACATTACACTATTCTCATCTCCATAAATAGCTCCAAAATTAAATGATGCTGTAATAAGAACCTTACCTTGCGACCCGCACCGCACAACAAACAAATTATTAGCCAATGCACTACCAGTACCTATTTTTACACCATTTGCTGTAGTTTGATATGTTCCATCTGAAAACTTTATACCATCAGTTTTTATATTACCGGATACTTCTAATTTATCGCCTGGCGTTATCGTCCCGATGCCGACGTTGCCCCCATTATCGATATATAATCTTGGACCATTTCCGGCATTAAACTTTAATCCTCTCATTCCATCGCCCGAAGCCGTATCTCCAATTATAATATCGGTTCCATTTTGCGAAATGACAGGTCCGATTATTTGATTATCTATATAAAAACTCGCGGCTCTCAATGTTCCGTTTACATCAAGTTTAAATGAAGGCGCCGTTGTTCCGATGCCGACGCTACCGTTTAATATAGTCTTTGTTATTGAATCGTTCCCCAAGACAACGCTATTTGACCCTTTGCCAATTGCTTGATATCCGATCACGATTTCATTAGTGCCGTTCTCTGTCATTGGGTTAGCACTCTGACCAAGAAAAACAGACTGATTAGAATTTACATTTGGTGCGCCTGTATCATTCCTATTGTTTCCAGCAAAATCTCCTATGGCAACATTGCTATCTCCTGTTGTGTTGGCGCCAAGAGCATTTCTGCCAATAATAGTATTAAGAGATCCGACTGTATTACTTGCAAAAGCATATTCTCCGATTATGGTATTATTAAGTCCAATCCCCTTCCCTATTGTAAGACCGTTAATCTTGGCATCACCTGCCACGTCTAACTTCGCGCCGGGCGTTATCGTCCCGATCCCCACGTTGCCGCTGTTGTCAATTCTTACTCTTTCCGCGTCATTGGTTTTAAATATCATATAATCGCCAGGGTGATAATATCCTATTCTTCCGACATCAACATCGCTTTCGTCGCCAAAATTAATAATATTCCATCCACTTGCGGCTTCCGCTTTCATATTTAGATAAGAATGATTTCCTAATCCAACCGCTTCAATTTTTAAAATAGCGCCTGTTGTTCCGTTTACCGTAAGTCCATTTGAAAATGTTTGCAATGCCGTCCACGTGTTTGCGTTGCCTAAATTTAAAGCTAAAGTATATGGACTCCCTGATGTTCCGACGCCGCCCGTTGTTAATGTTGCATTGCCGGTTGGCGTGCCGATAACTTCGTTCCCGATGATGCCGTCTGCCTCCGCTACATTCGCCGGCGCCTCCCAACTCGCCAGACCGCTCGCGTCAGATGTTAATACTTTGCCCGCTCCGAAATTTCCTCCTGTGATTTTTACTTGTCCCGCTATTTCTAATTTTGCGCCGGGCGTTGCCGTCCCGATTCCGATATTTGTTCCATCATTATATAAAACACTGTTTCCAATCCATGCGCTTCCATTATGCCGCAAAGTCTGTCCGCTTGTCCCAGCAGGCAGTCCCGCCAAATCTTGCCAACTCGCCAGACCGCTCGCGTC
>JAZDEU010000059.1:0-4489 GCA_043808545.1 bacterium
TCCACAATAATTTTAAAATCTTTGTGGATATGGCAGTATTCCCAAAAACTCTTAAAATGCCTGTATCTTTTGCGAAAATTCTTTAAAAGATACCTTACTATTATTTTGTAATAAATCACATTATGCATTATACCTTCTACGCATTTTTTACGGTGGTACACTTGACTATTTATTCCACATTTCTTTTGTCATTCCGAGCCTTAGCGATGAATCCCTTATATGTGGAAATTAACTAATTTAAGCGATTTCTCACTTCGCCCTCGTTCCTCGGGCTCGTTCGAAATGACAAAGAGACTCTGCCTGTAAACAATCCACGCATCAACAATTTTTCCGTCTTTAAAATTATTTTATCAACTTTTTCTATTTCTTCATCAACAGCAGACAAAATCTCGGCAATCTTTTTTTGTTCAGAAAGCGGCGGAATATTCACATAAACTTTTTGAATAATCGGCAGTCTTAACGATTTAACAGTGCTACCAACCGCATTTTGCGCAAAAATATGACGATTCGCAAATAGAAATTGGTATAAATAGTTGCTATTGAAATAGTCGCAAAATGTCATTCCGACTGAGCGAATCAGACGCCCAAACGGCTGGTTCGTGAGTGGAGGAATCTGTTTATTAAGCCAAATTTAGTACTGTCAACAGATCCATCGGCTACGCTCGAGATGACAAAAAATACTATTTCAACAGATACTAATAAATAAGCAGAATACAATTTTTCTTCACGAGCAAAGATGGCGTAAGCTCTCTGATGAAGATCAAACTTCCCGTTGAAATATCTTGGAATAAATTCCGCGCCTTCTCCCGGTAAAATTATCGCCTCACCGTCAAATAAAAATTTATTACTTTTTTTTATTGAGACCGACCTATCAAAGAGAGGATATTCCCCATCAGCAACAGCGTCTTGAGAATTTGTTTTCCCATTAGTTATGTCTGCCACATCGCCGAGATGCAGTTTCTGCCACCCCTCTGGAATTGTTTTTTGATCTGCTATCGCCATATTTTATTTCTTATTTTTACTCGCTTTTAAAAATTTCTTATCTTCAGATTTAATCCTGCGGCCGACTTTTTTAATATCCTCTGATCAATTTTCCGACATCGGCAAATTGATCCCTGCTCCTCGCTCTTTTTTAGTTTTCCAACTTTTTAATCCCATGACTATTCATCAATGACCTCATCTGCGAAATCGCGCTCTCGTTTAATTTTAACAATCTTTCTTTTTGTGTCATTCCCATTTTAATAAACTCTGCGTTCAACCCCATCCAGATTCGCTAAACACACCAATTGTGTCACATCAGCGTAATCCCGCATATTCCAGCTTTTATTTTTATTTTTATCCTTCCACACCTTAGCTGTCGTCCCAAAAAGCGCCACATTTAAAACATCTGCTTCATTAGCATAAGCAATATTCGCATCCATACCGGCCGACGCTTGATCGTATGCCTATGGCATTTGTCTTTTTTATCCAGCGAGAAGAAGATAGAATAAACCCATTAGAACCGGATGTTATGGAATTCCATAACATTAAAATTCTGGTTGTAAAGCTGTTCCCAAACTCCTATAAATTGAATAGTATATTTGGTTGAAAGCCAATTCGCAATAACTATGCCAGTAGATTCAGCATCCTTGAATCTGGCAATATCGGTAAGCGAAATATAATCGTTTTCCTTTTCCGATAAGTTGACTGTGATAATTTGATTATCAATTTTAATTTTTTAATTTTTCATATTTTTTTCATATTTTAAATCTTTTAAAAATAAATCTAAAATTTATCGTGATAGCACATTGTCGTTTATAGTATCATCTTACGATTAGAGAATACTATGTTCATAGGTTTTCATAGGTCTATTGTTATAATCGCTCTCAGCGCCATTTGCTTAATAATCTTTATTTTACACAAAAACCAGTTTAAACTTGAAAATACTAATTTTGTGGAAACTTATTTAATGGCACTCTTGAAACTACCCATATGGTTACAGGACTGCCCCCTAGCTCATATTTAATCCTTTGACAAAAAAATAGCAATAAAGTATAATTATAACATACTAGAAGATAGGTATTTTTATTTTTACCTAAAAAATCTATCAAACAAAAAATTAATAATATGGACGAAAAAACATTGAAAACAATTAAACAAAATCTATTAAAGGAAAAAGAGAATTTAGAAAAACTATTAAAAAATTTCGCTAAAAAAAATATACATAATGATAGCGATTATACTACTAACTTCCCTGATTACGGAGACGAATCTGATGAAAACGCCGCGGAAGTGGCAACCTTCAGCGACAACCTGTCGCTGGAAAGAAAGCTGGAAAAAAACTTACAGGATGTTAATAGCGCTTTAAAAAGAATAGAGGATGGAGAATACGGAAAATGCAGATATTGCAAAAATGAAATAGAAGAAAAACGGCTTTTAGCAAGACCCGTCTCAGGCGCTTGCATAAAATGCAAAAACAAATTTTCTTAAAATGCGATTAGTAAAATAGTTAAAAAATGTCATTCCGACCGAGCGAACTAGACATCCAAACGGCTGGTTCGTGAGTGGAGAGCCTGTCCTGAGCGAAGCCGAATGGAAATCTGATTATTAAACCAAATTTAACACTGCCGACAGATTCCTCCACTCGCTAGTGCTCGGCCGGAATGACATAAAAATACTATATTCCTTAATGCTTTCATAATGAAGTCTAAATTTTTGAAATTTAAAAACGGTTTAATATATGGCTGTATCGCGTTGTTGCTCATCGTTGATCAAATTATAAAAAATTTTTTTATAAAAAATCTTAGCTTTAGCCGGGATTTTTTATTTTTAAATTTTTCGCTAACAAAAAATAAAGGCATAGCATTCGGCATCCCTTTTAATCCTCTCCTTCTTAACATACTAACAGTCCTCTTTATTGCGCTAATTGCATTTTTTATATTCTTTAAAGAAAAAAAATCTGAAATAAAAATATTACTATTCTTAATTCTCCTCGCCGCAATAAGCAATTTTATTGATAGAATCTGCTACGGTGCGGTTATTGACTATATTTCTGTTCAATATTTTGCAGTTCTAAATATTGCTGATATAATGTTAACATTAGGATTTATTATAATTGCTATATATTTACTTGAAATCCCCCCTTTTACAAAGGGGGATAAAGGGGGTTTTAAAATTTCTTAATATTACTTTACTATGCCAAAACAACAAAAAATAATAATACTCTCAAGCACTGCCGGTGGCGGAAAAAATACAATAGCGAATATGTTATTACAGAAAGACAAAAGGCTTAAAGAAACAATATCTTGCACTACGCGCAAGCCAATCCGCCCGGGGGAAAAAGATTGTGTGAATTATTATTTTATCAATACCGATGAATTTGAAAAAAAAATCAAGAATAAAAAATTTATTGAATGGGAAAAAGTACATGGACTTTTTTATTACGGAACATTAAAAGATGAAATCCCAAAAATTATTAAAAAAAATAAAATCCCCTTGCTCATAATTGATGTGAAAGGCGCGATGAATATAAAAAAAATATTTCCAAAAACCCTTCTCATTTTTATAAAACCGAATTCAATGAAAAATATAGAGGAGAGGATAAGACTGCGCGCGAAAATTTCAGAAGAAGAAATAAAAACAAGATTAAAAACAGCGAAAAACGAGCTTAAAATGGCAAAATATTATGACCGCATAATAAAAAACCCCGAAGGCCATCCAGAAAAAGCCGCTAAAAAAGCTTTGAAAATAATTGGGAAATATTATCTACAAAAGTAGAAATCAAATATAAAAATTTCGTTTAGTAGGGGCGTATTGCAATACGCCCCCTACCGCGCTATTTTTATAATTTTTATACATAAACTTACACCTTTGTATGTTTACTGATTAAATTGTCAAAGTACGCGATTTTAATCAAAAAATACAATTTATTCCTCTTCATTAGCCGCATACCCATAGCGAACAATTTTTTTCTTGCATCCCTCGCAAATCCTAAAAATTAAAATGCTATCCGTATTTTTAAATAATTTCTTATACTTTAATTCTACCTCATCTAAAATATTTTGCAATACTCGTTGACTATTTCTTATCTCATAAACAGAATACTGTATTTTTCTCCCAAATTTTTTTAAAAATTTTGAAAATTTCGTTCTTACTTTATTATCTTGAAAATCATAACATATAATAATCATATTATTTTATCTCAAAAAATGGGAAATCCCTGCTATCATCCATCACAAACCGATAATACTCATAAACATAAGCAAAAATATCCTCTTTGTATTTTAAAATTCCCTTTAAAAAAATTTCCGCGTATTTTCTTGACTTTTCATAATCAAGCGAATGTAGGAGAGGGTAGAATTAAGTTATACAATAGACCTGTATGCACAATTAGCAACAAATTAAAATCTCCCTTACCCAATCTGTTTAGCGCTGTTCCTGCCTCACCAAAATCTTGAAATTGTTCAAGTTTGCTGACGCAAGAACTGTGTTAAAAAGAAAGTCATTCGAT
>JAZDEU010000060.1:0-11767 GCA_043808545.1 bacterium
GGCGCAAGTCAATAAAAATTCTATCGCTTATGATAATTGTACTGGTACTGGGGGATTTTTGATTAGCGCGATGAAAAAAATGATCAAAGATGCAAAAGGAGATAAAATAAAAGAACAAGAAATAAAGTCAAAACAGCTTATTGGCACAGAATATCAATCGCATATTTTTGCTTTGGCGGTTTCAAATATGTATATTCACCAAGACGGAAAAACAAACATTATAAATGGAAGTTGTTTTGATGAAGAAGTGATTGAAGAAGTAAAAGCTAAAAAGCCAACAGTCGGTTTTTTGAATCCGCCTTATAAATCTGATAAAAATGAGTTGGATTTTGTTTTAAATAATTTAGAATGTTTAGTTGACGGGGGAACATGTATTGCTATAGTGCCAATGGAAAGAGCTCTTTCTAAAAAGGGCTTGACTTATGAACTTAAAAAAAAGTTATTAGAAAAACACA
Organism: bacterium; assembly: GCA_043808545.1. Taxonomy (GTDB): domain Bacteria; phylum Patescibacteriota; class Patescibacteriia; order JAZDEU01; family JAZDEU01; genus JAZDEU01. The sequence continues at coordinate 456 of JAZDEU010000060.1, forward strand.
CACTTAATGCAGTTTTATCAATGCCTAATGAATTATTCAATGATTCAAAAGCTAATGCGGTTACATCTGTATTAATTTTTACTGCACATAGAAGACATGATAATAATGTGGAAACTTATTTTGGTTATTATAAAGACGATGGTTTTATAATTAAAAGGAAAGGAAGAATAAATGTTTTAGGCGATTGGAAAACAAGATTAGAAAAATGGGTAAATTACTACAAAAGAGGTAAAGAAGAAGCAGGATTTAGTGTGAAAAAATGTATTGATGCGAATTCAGAATGGTGTGCGGAGGCTTATTTAGAAACAAATTATAAAATATTATCTGTAGATAATTTTAAAAAAAAGATTAAGGGATATTTATCATATTTACTTACTAAACCATTAAATCAAGATGATATAAACATTGATCCAGCATCTAAATCGAAAAATTCTATGGTTTTGGAGTTACAAACAGATAAATGGGGATACTTTAATTATAAGGATATTTTTGTAATTAAAAAAGGGAAAAGATTGACCAAAGAAGATCAAGAAGATGGCGAAATCCCTTATGTGAGTTCTTCGTCATTAAATAATGGAGTAGATAATTACATAGATAATGGATTTACAGATGAAAATTGTTTAAGTTTTGCTTGTTATGGCTCTATAGGAGAAATTTTTTATCAAAAGGAAAAATCTTGGATTTCTGATAATTGTAATGCCATTTATTTAAAAAATAAAAAATTTACTGCAGATATTGCATTGTTTATAGCTACAATTATGGAATTAGAAAAAATAAAATTTTCTTATGGAATGACTGCAAAAAAAGAAAGATTATCAACATTTAAAATTAAGCTTCCTGCAAAAAATAATCAACCAGACTGGGAATTTATGGAGAATTTTATTAAATCTTTACCTTATTCTTCAAGTTTATAATAATAAAGATGGAAAAAACTTCAAATACTCTTAAACATCAAAATTTAAAATGCGATTGCTATATTATATGAACACCCCCTCTAAAAAAATCCACCTCTTATCAGTCAATATGGGCTATGGCCATCAGCGGACCGCTTTTGCATTAAAAAATTTAGCTAAAAATGGGGAAATAATAAATGCTAACGATTATGATGATATGCCAGCAAAAGACAGGAATGTTTGGGAATCATCAAGAAAATTTTATGAATTTATTTCAAGATTTAAAAGATTCCCTCTATTGGGAAACGCCGCATTCGCAATATTTGACGAGTTCCAGAAGATACTTGAATTTTACCCGAAAAGAAATTTATCAAAACCAAGCTTTACATTAAAAAAAACTTATGACATTATAAAAAAAGGCTGGGGAGATGATTTAATTAAAAAATTAAAAAAGGATTCTATTCCTATAATTTCTACTTTCTTTATTCCCGCTTTTATGGCGGATTTTTTCAATTATCCAAAAAATATCTATTGCGTTGTATGCGATGCGGATGTCTCAAGATCTTGGGCGCCCATAAACACGGGCGAAAGCAGGATAAAATATTTTGCTCCTAATAAACGCGTCGTGGAAAGGCTTGAGCTTTATGGAATAAAAAAAGAAAATATCTTTTTAACTGGATACCCGCTTCCTCTTTCTAACATAGGAAAAAATAAAAAAATTTTAAAAGATGATTTAAAATATAGAATTTTAAATCTTGATCCAAAAAAAAAATATATAAAAAAATATAAACCTCTAATAGAAAAATATTTGGGATATCTCCCTGAAAAATCAGATCATCCCCTCACTGTATTCTTTTCGGTCGGAGGCGCGGGCGCGCAAAAAGAAATAGCTTTTAATATAGTAAAGGGATTAAAAGAAAAAGCCGCGGCTGGAAAAGTAAAAATAATTCTTTCAGCTGGAATCAGAGAAAATGTAAGGGATTATTTTTTCGCGAATATGGAAAAACATAAATTAGATAATTTATTGCAAAATAAAACCGTGGAAATAATTTTTGAAAAAAATATTGAAGATTATTTTAATACATTTAATGCCGCTCTTAGAAAAACTGACATTTTATGGACAAAGCCAAGCGAACTTTCTTTTTATACCGCGCTGGGATTGCCTATAATAATTGCTCCAACCATAGGATCGCAAGAAACATTTAACAGAGATTGGCTTTTAAATTTAGGTTCTGGAATTATGCAAAAAAATCCGCTTTACGCGGATCAATGGCTTTTTGATCTTTTAGACGAAGGCAAACTTGCCGAAGCGGCGATGCAAGGCTTTATTAAAGCCATAAGCCGCGGAGCATTGAATATAGAAAAAATAATCGCTAAATACGAATAAAAAAACCCTAAAAATATAAATCAATACAAATTTAGTAAATTTTGAGATTTGAGTTGTAGTTTTGATTTTTGCGTTTTGAGATTTGATTTTTAAAAATATATGTCATGGCTAATCGTCGCAATCTTATCATACTTCTTATTTTCTTTTGTTGCTCTAACAGACAAATTTCTTTTATCTGGACCGCCTAATTCTAAAATATATACTTTTTACGCGGGGACATTGGGTAGCCTTATAATTATTCTAATTCCTTTTGTCGGATTGTCCTTTCTTGATTTGCCAAAAACTATTTTTACGCTTGCGACTGGAGTATTTTTTGTTTTTTCATTATTTTTCATATATGAAGGATTAAAAAAATACGAGGCATCTCGAATTGTCCCTGCAATAGGAGGAATAACTCCGATATTTGCTTTTTTTATAACTCTTATAATGTCTCAAGGAAAAGAAACCCTGCCGATAAAAGGATTAGCGGCGCTTTTATTGCTCACATTAGGAAGCATTGCCATTTCTCTTGATTTTTCAAAAAAAATTTCTTACGCAAGCCTTAAAATATCCGCTATCGCTTCTTTATTTTTAGCGCTTTATTTTGTATTTGCAAAATATGTTTACTTAATGTTTCCGTTCTGGCATGGATTAATTTGGATAAAAATAGGTTCTCTTATCGCCGCTCTATTTTTTCTATTTTCACGAGAAGTTAGACAAGAAATATTTAAAAAGAGAGAAAAGAAATCTTCGTTTACAAAAAAAACTGGCGCATTATTTATAATAAATCAAGGATTTGGAGCCACTGCCGCAATTTTGCAAAATTGGGCAATCGCTCTTGCTGGAGTATCTTTTGTTTCAGTTGTTATTGCCTTGCAAGGAGTTCAATATTTATTCCTATTTTTTCTTGCGCTTCTTCTATCATGGAAATTTCCTGAAATTTTAAAAGAAGAAACATCAAAAAAAATAATCATGCAAAAAATAATATCTATTTTATTGATATGCGTCGGACTTGCTATGCTGGCGATATAATAAATTTTTAATTTTTAATTTTTAAATAATTTCTAATGCTTCAATTTTTAAAAATAAAAAAATGTAATAGTTTATTTTATGCGATGCAAAACTAAAAAAATTCTAAAATACGCAATAATAATTTTTTTAATATTTTCCACAATAATATTCGTTTATTTTTTTGTCGGTTTTGGTAAAGAAAATAAAAATATTGAATGGGGGGTTAACTTCTCGCAAAAACATTCTAGCAATTTAGGGCTTGATTGGCGAGAAAATTATTTAGCTATTCTCGATGATTTAGGAGTAAAAAAAATAAAACTATCCACTTATTGGGACATAATAGAAACTAGCCAAGATTCTTATAATTTTAATGACTTAGACTGGCAAATAGACGAGGCCGACAAACGAGGCGCGAAAATTCTTTTAGTTATCGGCATGAAAACTCCTCGCTGGCCGGAATGCCATATTCCAGATTGGGCAAAGGGACTAACAAAAGAACAGCAGCAGGATGAAATTTTAAAAATGTTAGAAAAAATTGTTTTGAGATATAAAAAAAACGACGCTATCTGGGTATGGCAAGTTGAGAATGAAATATTTTTTCCATTCGGACAATGCCCGTGGAGAGATAAAAATTTCTTAAAAAAAGAAGTGGCTTTTGTAAAATCACTGGACGAGCGTCCTGTTATGGTTACAGACACGGGAGAATATTCTTTATGGTGGCAGGCGGCGCGAATAGGAGATATTGTTGGAACGACTTTATATAGAAAAGTATGGTTTAAAGAATTAGGAACCTATGTTCCATATCCTATTCCTCCAATATTTTACTCGCGCAGAAGGAGTTTAATAAAAAAATTATTTAAGAAAGACGCTCTTTGCGTTGAGTTGCAAGCAGAACCATGGGGTCCGGCGCTTCTTTACGATCTTCCGCTAGAAACGCAAGAGAAAAGCATGAATCTTGAAACATTTAAAACTAATGTCTCTTACGCGAAAAGAACAGGAATGGAAAGTTTTTATTTTTGGGGCGCGGAATGGTGGTATTGGATGAAAGAAAAGAATAACAATTCTGAAATATGGGATGAAGCGAAAAAGTTATTAAAAAAATAAAAAAAGGGGATTATTATCTTATCTACCCCTATTTGTCAAATTTATGCTAAAATTATAAAAACAGAAATAAAATGACTTTTTTATTACTTTTAATTATATACTTGATAATTTTTACCTTTCTATCTTGGAAAAACCAACGATGGGCGATTTTTTTAATTCTCGCCGCTCTCCCCTCTTATGCTGTCAGATTTAATATTGGAAATATTCCGATGACGCTTTTGGAAGAAATGATACTGATATTATTTTTTATTTGGGTTGCGAGAAAAACAAAATTATCACTAACAAACAAGCGCTCTGTAAATGATTGGTCATTAATTTCTAATTTCCAATTTCTAATTTCTAATAAAATTTCTCAATCCTTCGGTTCCACTCAGGACAAGCTTCTTAATTACTTAATTTCTAACTTAAAATTTACTCTCCCAATTACCATATTTTTATTATCCGCAACGATTAGCATTTTTATTTCCCCGAATAAATTAGCGGCGCTTGGAATTTGGAAAGCATACTTTATTGAGCCTGTTTTATTTTTAATTGTATTTATTGATGTCTTAAAAGAAAATAAAAATTTTTATAATTTCATAGCATCCGCGCTAAGCATCCCAGCATTATATATTTCAATATTTGCTATATACCAAAAATTCACAGGTTTTTTAGTGCCTCTTGAATATTGGCAAAACTCTTATCATAGAGTGACAAGTTTTTTCAGCTATCCAAACGCAATCGGCCTATTGCTTGCGCCAATCGTAGTAATTTTATTCGGCGCGCTTATTTCACCTTTTCCTTTCTCCACTGCGAGGGAAACACGACCTGCGACATCTCTGCGATTGCGAATTTACTTTTTCACTGTTGCAATCCTTTCTATCGCCGCAATAATTTTTGCAAAATCAGAAGGCGCAATAATAGCTTTAATCGCAGGCGCTTTTATTTTTATATTCCTTCTGCCTGCCCGTAGAGATGAGGAATGCCTCGTCTCTACAACACCCCGAAAAATAAAAAATCTTTCCTTAATCATAACTATTATTGTAATTTCACTTTCCGCGGGTGTTTATTTTAAATACGGTAAGGAATGGAACTTATTATTTTCTAAAACCAATTTATTTAAATTAGACAATGCGTGTGATAATTCCGCATGCGAAATCTACCAAAAACTCACTTTCCAAGATGTATCAGGAACGCTCCGCCGTCAGATGTGGCAAGAAACTTTTGCAATGTTAAAAAACAGACCTGTCTTCGGCGCGGGATTAGCTGGTTATCAGGAAACAATGAAACCGTATCATACGAAAAATTATGTTGAGATATACTTATATCCGCATAATATTATTTTAAATTTCTGGTCGGAAACTGGACTGCTGGGCTTAATCGCCTTTATCTGGATTATTATTTTATTCTTCTGTTCCCCCTCCTTTGCCCGCCTGCGCAGGCAGGAGGAGGATAGGGGGAGTTTTTCAATATACTCCACAATTCTTATAGCAACAATGTCCGTCATTCTAATCCAAGGCCTCGTAGACGCCCCTTATTTTAAAAACGATCTCGCAATTTTATTTTGGGTTATATGGGGGATGATGATATTGTTACTTTAAATTATAGAGCAGTTCTTCAAACTTCAAAATATAACTCTTTACCTGTTCCATCTTCGTGCGCAATCCGCTTTTATTTGAAAACGCAAATCCGGATAAAACTTCATAAACATATTTCGTATCCTTATAATATTTTTTTACATCATCTCCCGCATTTTTTTTCTCAATAATATCAAGCCTCGCCTTTCGCAAAAGTTCTCCTGTAAAATCAGCGAGTCCTCCTGCATAAATCTCAAAATTAGATAATAATTCTTCTTCTGGCATTATAATTTCTTTCTTGCGCGAGCTTAAATAATGGAATAAAATTTTCGCTTCTAAAAATTCCTCGCGCGCTTTCATAAAATCATTCTCTAAAATATCCATTTTTATATTTTGCAAATAAGCAAGCCTTACTTCTGATTTCACGATACCGCGCGCGATTATTTCTTTCGCATTTTTTAATGTTTCATCTAAATTCTTAATCTGTTCATAAGCGTCGGCTAAATCAATTTCAGCTTTTTTATATTTTTTATTTATGGAATTATTGATAGATTGCTTAGAAAGCTTTAATATTTCACCGCCTGTGTCATCAACCGAGCGCAAAACATCCATAATAGCGCGCATAGATTTTTTGCTTGCGATTTCGCTATTCTCACTCTCTCTTTTTAAATTTTTTAAATAATTTGTTATAGGCATAAACGTAAAATAAATAAGTTGCTTAGTTTATCAGTTAATCAACACTAATTTACTAATTAGTTGCTGTTGAAATAGCGGCTACCGCACCGTCCCGTCGGAGTCTCCCAGCAGGGACTCCGACGATAAAAAAATACAATTATCAAACTTTCGCCAGGGTCCCCTAAGCAGAGACTCTGGCGGGACGGTGATTTTATTACTATTTCAACAGACACTAATTACTAATAACTATTTAGTTATAATATAATACTCTCATCATTTTCTATCTCCCGCGAATTTTTATCTAAAATATAAACATCCCTCCGATAATTATCAATACCAATCAATTCCGCTTCTCCATTTATAACTTTCTCCATATCTCTGCACGCAAAACATCCATTATCAGGACAAACAAATTTATTTAACTGCCGCGCAAGCTTCATCTTTCGCGCCACTTCTAAAACTTTTTTACGCGCATCTTCTAAATCTGGCAGGTTCACTTTTATCGGCTTATCATCAGTTTCTAAATACCAATAGCTTGCCCCCGCGACTTTTCTTTTTTGACAGTTATGGACAAGCAGATGATAAATCGGAAGTTGTAAAGAATTCTTATCTTCCTTTTTTCTGCCAGTTTTAAAATCAATAATATTAACACTGTCAATGTCTTCCAAATATTCCAGCCAGTCAATCTTTCCGCAAAGAATTATATTTTCTTCTTCCGAAAGCCAATATTGCGGAAGGTCATTGCTTGTTATCTTAACAGCTTTCCTGCCAATCGGTCCCGGATTATTATAAATTCGCTTTAACATATCCTCTCCACGCTTCTTATATTTATACTCGCTTTCAGAATCAAAAAATCCTCCTTTTTTCCCAGATACTTTTTTCCATTCCTCATCAAATCTCGCGACTAAAGGAATTGTTGTTAATCTCTCATCAACAGGAATAACAGATAATGACTCTAAAACAGAATGGACTGTTTGACCTAACGCTAAAGAAGGGTTCATTAAATTTATTTTATGACCTGTTTTAGTATCTTTATAAATATTCTTCAGATAGTAAGCGCGCGGACATTGCAAGAAATCACTAATAGAAGAATGCGATGCCCACACTGCTGTAAATTTATCAGACATAGATATTAGTTATAAAGTTAAAAGTTGAAAGTTTTTTAGATTGAATAACTTTACAAACTTTTAACTTTTTAACTTGATGAACTTTTTAACTTTATAAACTTTATAAACTTTACAAACTCTAATTACCCCTTCGCCCAAACTAGCTCAAATAACGATCGCAAACTATCAGCAATACTTTTACTTCTTATAATAATACCATGCTCATTCCCTTCACCCATAGATACAATACTTGTAGTTTCTCCATAAATTTCAAGTTCATCTTTAAAAATATAATATTCCTCAGGAACAAACTTTACGCGACGAAGTTCTTTTCTATTTTTTTCATCATCAAATAAATTTACTGCGATTTCCGTTTTCGGCATTATTCCCCGCGTAGGTATTTTTAACGCCACCCTCTTTTTCCAGTAATCCTCAAGAAACTCTTTATCAAATCCTATTTCTAAAAAATCTGCTGAGGTAAAGCTAAGAATCTCTCCAGTATTTTGCTTTAAAGTATCTAATAATACATTTTTTATTCCCTCTTTCCCTTCATAAAAATAAACTTCAGGCTTTTCTTCTTTTCTTAAATACTGCAATCTTAATTGCGGCTCTATAATTTCTAATTTATTTTCCAAATCTATAAGCGCTGATTTTTTTTCATTCAATTTCTCTCTTAAAATATTAGAATCTTCAGCAGTAAAATATTTTATCTTGCTTCCCTGTTTAGCTCTTATTTTTATAAACCCATTTTTTGATAATCTCTTTAACGCCTCATAAGCCGTTACTCTGTTTAATCCAGCTTGCTTAGCGAGCAGGCTTGCCGGAGCCGGACCAAATTCAAGAGTGGCAAGATAAATTTTTATCTCAATATCATTTAATCCGAATACTTTTAAAATTAATTTTAAATTTATAGACATAAATCGACTTAAATTAGCAAAAAAATTAGTCGCGTATCACTCCCTCACTACTAATTTCCATTTTACATTTTGATAAATTGGCTTAAATTAGCAAAAAAATTAGTCGTGTATCATTATATCAAAATTATGTATCCGATTTAAAAAATTTTCCAATATGCGCTCCTTGATTTCGGTTTGCCGTCAAAATAAACCAAACTCATTTCTCGCAAGTCATTTAATAGAATATTTATTTTTTGATTAGATAATCTATTTTCAAATAGTTCTTTAAAATCACTCACTCTGCCTTTTTTGTGCTGTTGAAAATAATTGACTAGCACTTGTTTCTGTTGTTCTTTACTTAACCATTTTTTTCTAGTATATTCACTTCTATTATCAATAAATTCATAAAAATTTTTCGATAAAATATATTTTTGCCCCCTGCTTCTGCCGACCTTTTCAATAATTCCAAGCATAAAAAAATAGTGCAATCTTTCTTTGTTATCAATCTTTCCATCATCTTTTATTTTTTGTAAATAAATAAAATCTTTAGTTATAAAATTAATTTGCTTTGCTCGTTCAATATTTTGTAAATAATACACAAAATTCAAATCTCTAATTTTTGCGGGGATGTTTAAGATCACATATTCTTTATTTGTACCGATAAAATCAGGCAGTCCTTTTCCATCGGAAATTGTTTTTATAAAAATTCTATCTAAACCAAGTCCTGATCTTTCAACTGCGCCAATTTTCTGTAATGCTTCCATCAATATGCGATTACGCCACTTTCCTTCAATATCCAAAACATTGCCAAGATTCACCCCTGGCAAAAAACTGCCCGGACTTTTTATCAAAACTCCTTCTGGAGACATTTTGATAAATATCGGTTCTGTCCTATTAAAATATTCTCTATGCGCAAACGCATTATTTATAGCTTCTCTATATGACCACAAATCAAAAGCCCAAATATCTAACTCAAAAAAACCTTGTTTAAAAGGAGTTCTCATATTACGAGCATTAATTTCTTTCTCAAGCTCAAGAATCATTAAAACATAAGCTTTGCGCCATTCAAATCTAAAATCGTAATGAATTTGATTTGGGTTTACCCTATACTCAAAAATAATTTCCGCGTTAGGAATATATTTGGCTAATGCATCTTCTTTACCCATTAAGAGGATGCCTGCATTTGTTATTTTTCCTTTTACAATAATGCCTAATTTTTCCAGCAAGGCATACTCCGAACAATTCGTTATAATTTGAACTAACCCTTGTTCTGATTTTTGTTGTTTAATTTTTTCAATCCAATTCCTTCGTATTCTTTCTATAGCTGCTTGATTTAAATCTTCAAATTTAGCGCCTTCGCATATTTTAGCCGAAAAATCATCTCTCTCCTCATTTAATAAAATTCTTAAAGTCTCATCATCCATTTCTTTTAATTCCTCGCCATTTCTCATTAAAGGTATTCCATAAAATCTAAAAACCGCGCCGATAGGATGCGAGGGAATTGATACGATCTGAACCATCCTATCATTGAAAAATAACTTTTCTATTTTTATTTTTCTCCCTAATTTATTAAAAATTTTTTCTTCCGCGTCTTGGAAATTTTGGATCGCATTTGTTCCAACAATATCTCTTTTTCCTGTTTTAAAGTTTATTTTATCAGAAACTCCCAAAATTAACTTCCCGCCGCCTTCATTTCCTAAAGCCGCGCAATAGCCATAAAGAGACTTTTTATTCATTTTATCGCCATCTTTTCCTAAGATAGAAATATTTGCGGAACACTCCTTAAATTCAAAGTTCGGCGTTTCTCTTGGCAAGGATAATATTTTATTTAATTCTTCATGCGTCATAATATAAAAATTAAAAAAATGTGTAGTAGCCAAATTACAACAAATCACCCCTCAATTTAATCTATTTTTTTACTTAACCTTAGCCAAAAATTTAATTTTACAATATTCCACGATGATAATCTGTCATTCATAGTTTACCATATTTAAAATATATTGTAAAGTGATAAATTAAATCGTTCTTTGAGCTCTTAAAGAGCTTGCTGGCTGGATGGATTATAAAAAACTTATGTGAAAGGAGAAAAAATGGATAACAACGAAGCAGTAAAAATGCTATTGGAAATATTAAATATAGAAAACGACGGAACTCCCGCGGATGAAATCATCGCTAACTTATCAGCAAGAGATAACGTAAAAACGTGGCTGCAAATAGCAGAAAAATCCTGCGACAAAGATCAAAAGCTTGGGAGAATTGACAGTTATATTTATGCTGAATTTGAACTTTGGTGTTTTAAAAAATGCACTAATAAAGTGTCAACTCTGCAAGAATGGGTGGCGTTGTATAGATGGGCAGGTGAAATAGAATCACATCTATTGAAATGGCATTGCTATTCCTTGCCTTCTGAAGAATCAAAAAATGCTAATCTGATTCAAAAAAATGCGCTCAAAGAAATCCTGACTCTCTCAAATAGTTATACGATTTGCGAAAGAGTGGCAGATGACGTTAAAGGCAGTAAACTGGAAAAAACGCTAAAGAAAAGATTGCACCTAATAAAGAATAATAGACCTGTATGCACAATTAGCAACAAATTAAAATCTCCCTTACCCAATCTGTTTAGCGCTGTTCCTGCCTCACCAAAATCTTGAAATTGTTCAAGTTTGCTGACGCAAGAACTGTGTTAAAAAGAAAGTCATTCGATT
>JAZDEU010000061.1:0-8720 GCA_043808545.1 bacterium
ATCGAATGACTTTCTTTTTAACACAGTTCTTGCGTCAGCAAACTTGAACAATTTCAAGATTTTGGTGAGGCAGGAACAGCGCTAAACAGATTGGGTAAGGGAGATTTTAATTTGTTGCTAATTGTGCATACAGGTCTAATATTTAATCAGTAATTAGGGGACGCGGTTTCCTGTCAGATAAATATGCTACTAAGAAAAAATAAAAAAATTTGGGTTGGGGAGATGTAATTTAAGTAATTTTTTATTTTGTCATTCCGAACGGAGCGAAGCGGAGTTGAGGAATCTTTTATTTTTAAAAAGATCCCTCCACTCGCTCCTTCGTCGCTCGGTCGGGATGACAAAGATTGTTTGAGAAGTAATTTTAAAGAAGGATTTATATGAAAAATTTAAAACAACAGGATGCGGAAATTTATAATTTAATAAAACAGGAAATTTCGCGGCAAAAAGATGGATTAGTTATGATTCCGTCTGAAAATTATGCGAGCGAGGCGGTATTGGAAGCGATGGGTACTCCGCTTAGCAATAAATATGCCGAAGGGTATCCGGGGAAAAGATATTACACGGGTAATCAATATATTGACAAAATTGAAAATTTGGCTATTGAACGGGCGAAGAAATTATTTAATGCGGAACATGCTAATGTTCAGCCAAACGCGGGAAGTCCGGCTAATTTTGAGGCATACTCTGCTGTGCTTGAACATGGCGATAAAATACTCGCGTTGGATTTATCACATGGCGGACATTTAACGCATGGCGGAAAAGCTAATTTTTCTTCAAAATTTTATAATTTTGTATATTACGGCGTGGACAAGGAAACGGAAACAATAGATATGGAAAAAGTAAGGGAAATAGCTTTGCGTGAAAAACCCAAGATGATAATTACTGGCGCAACGGCGTATCCGAGGACAATATATTTTGAAAAATTTTACGCAATTTCAAAAGAAATAGACGCATATTTATTAGCTGATATTTCGCATATCGTAGGTTTATGCCTAGCTGGCGCGCATCCTAATCCAATGCCTTTCGCGGATGTTGTTACCACAACAACTCATAAAACATTGCGCGGACCGAGAAGCGCGGTGATAGTTTGTAAAACGGAAGACAGATTCCAAAAAAAATATCACTCTGGAAAAAAGAAAAATCTAGCGCAGCGAATTGACCACGCAGTTTTTCCAGGAATGCAGGGCGGGCCGTTAGAACATATAATTGCCGCAAAAGCTGTATGTTTTGGCGAGGCGCTAAAGCCGGAGTTTATAGAATATCAAAAACAGATTGTAAAAAATGCGCGTATATTAGCCGAAATATTGATGGAAAACGGAGTTAAATTAGTAAGCAACGGAACAGATAATCATTTAATGCTTATAAATTGCGAATTCTTGGGAATTACCGGCAGGCAAGGAAGCGAGGCGCTGGCAAGGGCTGAAATTTATACAAATAGAAACACCATTCCTTTTGATAATGGCTCGGCATTTGAACCATCGGGAATTCGTCTCGGCGCGCCGGCGTTAACTACTCGCGGGATGAAAGAGGGAGAAATGAAAATAATCGGGAAAATGATTTCTGATATTTTACATGATATAAATAATGAGGAACTAATTTTGAAGATTAGGGGTGAAGTTTTGGAAATGACGAGGATGTTTCCGATATATGAGGGGTTATAAATAATAATTTTAAATTTTAAATTTTAAAAAAATATCAAATATTAAAATTTTTAATAACTAAATTACATTTTGATGTTTGAAAATTTTGTAATTGAAAATTGAAAATTTTAAACTATATGAAAAAAATCCGAACTCGTTTTGCTCCAAGTCCTACTGGTATGTTGCATATTGGCAGTTTACGCACCGCGCTTTACACTTTTTTAATCGCGCGCCATGCGGGCGGGACATTTATTTTACGCATTGAAGATACTGATCAGCAAAGATATGTGGAAGGAGCGATGGAAACAATTTTCAGAAATTTGCGTTGGGCAGGCATAAATTGGGATGAAGGCGCTGGCATTGGCGGAGAATACGGTCCGTATGTGCAAAGTGAGAGAAAAGATATTTATAAAACATACGCGGAGGAATTAGTGGAAAAAGGCAAAGCATATTATTGTTTTTGCTCAAAAGAGCGGCTGGAAGAGATGAGGAAGGGACAAGAAGCGCGACATGAAGCGTCGCGTTACGACAGGCATTGCCGTGATTTGACGGACGAAGAAGTAGAAAAAAAATTGTCTGATAATTTGCCGTATGTGATAAGGCAGAAAATGCCGGATGATGGGCAAGTGTCATTTGATGATTTGGTATTCGGTAAAATAACGGTCAATGTGAATGAATTGGAGGATCAGATTTTAATGAAATCAGATGGTTTGCCAACCTATAATTTTGCGAATGTTGTTGACGATCATTTAATGGAAATAACCCATATTTTAAGAGGGACCGAGTTTTTGCCGTCCACTCCGAAATTTAATTTGCTTTATGACGCTTTCGGATGGGAGAAGCCGACTTATGTCCATTTGCCGGTTATAACTGATTCTGAACATCGGAAGTTAAGCAAGCGGCAAGGGGATGTGGCAGTGGATGATTTTATTGCGAAAGGATATACGAAAGAGGCGATTGTAAATTATGTCGCTCTTTTGGGCTGGAATCCAGGAACGGAAAAAGAAATTTTTAGTATGGACGAACTGATAAAAGAATTCTCAGTTGAAAAGATTCATAAAAATCCTGCGATTTTTGATTATAAAAAATTGAATTGGCTAAACGGGCAGTATTTGCGAAAAATGAGTTTAGAAGATTTTAACGAATTTGTGGAGAAGTGGTATAGTGTGTCATCCCGAGCGAAGCAAAGCGAAGCCGAGGGATCTGTTGCTAGCGAGATACAGATTCTTCCACTCCCCCTCGGCTCCACCGCAAAAAATGCGGAGTCGCTCGGGGTCGGTCGGGATGACAATTTATTGAAAGTGAGCAAACTTCTTCACGAGCGGGTAGAAGTTCCGGCGGATATTCCTGAGATGATAGGTTTTTTATTTGCGCTTCCTGATTATGACATCGCATTGCATACGCACAAAAAAATGAAAACTGATCCAAAAATCGCTTTGAAAGTTCTTGAGCGAACACTAAAATTGTTCACTGAGTTTTCGTCAGAGTCCCCGCAGGGAGACTCTGACGGGACGGGGGCTGGAGACGCTGTGCGGGGTGACGGGACGGGGGCTGGAGAATCTGCTGGGATGATGGGCGCCGAAGACATTAAAGGTGTTGGAAATAAGACATCATGGAACGAGGGAAATATCAAAAATGTATTATATAAACAGTGCGAGGATATGGGTTTAAAAACAGGGCAAGTGATGTGGCCTGCGCGAGTTGCTTTATCTGGCAAGCAATTTACACCCGGCGGCGCTATTGAAATTGCGGATATTTTGGGGAAAGATGAGAGTTTGCGACGGATTGGGGCGGGGATTGAAAAATTAAAAAAATAGTGGGATTGTGGTTATTTAAAAAGCAAATCTGGCGCAAATTTGAGCGAAATTCTGAAACTTTATTTAACTCTTCGCTATCCTTATTTTTTGGCTAAAATTTTATTGTCTGTTCGGTTGCAACATTTGAGAAGTGGTGCGACCGCGAAGAGGCGCAAGGACAAGCAGAAAGAAAATCGCGGTCGCACCGCCTTCTCCGCCAGTGGGTGGATTCGGAGTTGCGGCCGTTCGGCTATTTTTTCTCTTCTTCTTTTTGCGAAGTGTTTTCTTGCGGAGCGGGGAATTTTACGGCTTCAGGAATAGCCGTTTTTTTAGCAGATGAGAACAACTGTTTTTGCTGTAATCCCATAAGAAGCGAGAATATTAAAAAGTAGAGTGTTAAACCTCCAGGAAGCGTTAAACCCATTAAAACTGTAAATATCGGCATCATGAAAACCATTTGCTTATTCATTATTGCCATCATATTCTCGTCTTTCGCCCCTTCTTTATCGCGAATATTCGCTGGAGGCTGTTTTACCAGCATCATTTTAGTCTGCCAATATTGCGCGCCTCCGGCTAGAACTGCGAGTATCGGGCTTCTGACGCCGAGATTTAAGAATCCTAAAGAAATCGGATTTATCGTTCCGGGATTTTTTACAAATGAATACAATATATTTAAGCTTGAAGAATTAAGTCCGTTTTTAAATACTAAGAATACAGCGATAAGGAAAGGGAACTGCAATAAGAGCGGAAGGCAGGAAGAGACAGGATTTACCTTTTCTTCTTTATAAAGCTTTAATATTTCCTGCGTCATTTTCTCTTTATTGTCTTTATGCTCTTTTTTAATCGCGTCAATTTTCGGCTGAAGCTCCTGCATTGATTTTTGCGCCTGTATTGATTTTTTTGAAAATGGATGCAGTATGAATTTTATTATTAAAGTTAAGACAATAATAGCTATCCCAATATCATGTCCTGGAATAGTATTGTATAAAAAAACAAGGAGGTTGAACAGCGGACGATACAAAATTAAGTCAAATAGATACTTCATACAGCAAAGAATTTTAAATTTTAAATTTTAAATTTTAAAATAATTTTAAATTTTAAATTTTAAAAATTAAGCATTTTTTAGAAATTAGAAATTTGAAATTGATTATTTTAACGGGTCATTGCCTCCTTTGCTCCATGGATTGCATCGGAGTACTCGCCAAAAGGCTTTTATGCCTCCTTTTATAATACCATATTTTTCTATTGCAAGATATGCATACTCGCTGCAGGTCGGATGGAATTTGCAGTATCCGTTAGGGAACATATATTTAAAAATTCCATGGTCAAAGGACAAAGTTTTTTGATATATTTTTAATATTTTTAAAACCAGCAAACGCAAGTTTGCTTTTAGTGTATCAAACATATTATAAATCTCAAAAATCAAATCTCAAAATTATAAAAATATAATACTAATCTGCAAATTTTATGCAAATCTGCAAATATGCGAATGCTACAAATTCTTCGTCGCAGTCTCTCGTTTCTCTCCGCCACAGTCTCCGTTAGGGACTGTGGCGTTCCCTCGCATTCGTCGCAGTCCCTTTTTGGAGACTGCGACGGAGAGAAATAATTTTTGTCATTCCGACCGAAGTGGAGGAATCTTAGATCCCTCGGCTTCGCTCGGGATGACAAGGAAGGGTATATTATTCTAAGCCTTAATACCAGAAGCGGTATTTATAAAAATATTATTATCCTTTACGCTCAATTTAATCTCATCTTTTTCGTTCAGTTCTTTATTTATAAGTTTATCAGCGATAAAATCCTCAATATTTTCCTGTATTACCCGTTTTACTAATCGCGCGCCTTGTTCGTTTGAGATTGCTTTTTTTGTTAAATAAGAAATTACTTTGTTGTCAAAATTAATTTTTAACTTCATCTCCTCTAATCTTTTAGCAAATTCTTTTAACTCAAGCTCAGTTATCTTTTTTATTTCTTTTTCATACAGAGGATTAAAAATAGAAATATTATCTATCCTATTTAAAAATTCGGCTGGGAAAAATCTTTTAATTTCTTTTATAGCGTTATTTTTAAAGTCTTTATATGATTCTTCAAATTTTCGTTTTTGTTTTTTAGAACTGATAAGTTCAAATCCTAGAGACGCTTCTTTATTAAATTTATCTATGCCTAAGTTGCAGGTCATAATAATTATGCAATTTCTGAAATTAACTATTCTTCCGCTCGCGTCAGTCAATGTCCCTTCTTCAAGCATCTGTAAAAAGAGATTGAAAATCGCGCGGTTTGCTTTTTCAAGTTCGTCTAAAAGTATTATGGAATAAGGGTTTCTTCTGATTTCTTCTGTTAATTTTCCTCCCTGCTCAAATCCTACATATCCGGCTGGCGCGCCGATCAATTTTGAAATATTAAAACTCTCGGCGAATTCTCCCATGTCAAGCCGTATTAAAGATTTCTCATCGTTAAATAGCGCGCGCGCGAGCGTTTTTGCAATTTCTGTTTTACCGACTCCTGAAGGGCCTAAAAAAAGAAAAGATCCAATCGGTCGATTAGGGGATGAAATATTTGAAAAACTTCGTTTTAATACGTTTGCTATTTTTTTGATAGTTTCATCTTGACCTATTATCTTTTTTTTGAGAGATGCTTCAATATTTTTTATATTATTTTCTTCCAGTCTGTCCATTGTCAAATCTTTTTGCGGAATATTCATCATATCGGAAATAGTTTTATAAATTATTTTATCATCTATTATGCCCGATTTCCCAGCAGAATTTATATTTTTATTTAAAAGCGCGATTTCATTTTTTATGCCTATTTCTTCATTTTTATATTTATTAGCAAGAGAAAAATTTTCTTCTATTACGGATCTTTCTTTTTTGAGAATTACTTCTTCAAGATGTTTTTCTAATTTTTTTATTTTATAATCAGGATCATTTTTATGGCGGCCTATTTTATATTTTGAAGCGGCCTCGTCTATAAGATCAATGGCTTTATCTGGAAGAAGCCTGTCTTTTATATAGCGCTGGCTTAATTTTACTGAAGATATAATCGCGCCGTCTGTTATAGTTATGTTATGAAAATCCTCATAATATGTTTTTATCCCATTTAATATTTTTATAGTTTCTTCTATTTGAGGCTCTTTTATGATGATAGACTGAAATCTTCTTTCCAGCGCGGGATCTTTCTCAATATATTTTTTATATTCATTAAAAGTCGTAGCTCCGATAAATCTGATTTGTCCTCTTGCTAAGATCGGCTTTAAAATATTTGCCGCGTCCAAAGTCCCTGACGCGGATCCCGCGCCTATAATATTATGAATTTCATCAATAAAAATTATAATATTCGTGTTAGCGGAAAGTTCAGCTAATAAATTTTTTAAGCGGGCTTCAAACTCTCCCCTGAAAGTCGTTCCAGCGACGAGAGCGTTAATGTCAAGCGAAAATATTTTTTTTCCTATCAAAGAAGGTATTTCATCCATGGCTATTTTTTTTGCGAGTCCTTCAATAATCGCGGTTTTTCCAACACCCGCTTCTCCTATCAGTATGGGATTATTTTTATTTCTTCTAGCGAGTATTTGCGCGAGCCGTTCTAATTCTTTTTCCCGTCCGATTACGGGGTCAATATCTTTTTGAAAATTTTCATTAGTAAGATCAACGCAGAAATTATCAAGATAAGAAGTTTTTTTAGTTTGTTTTTTAAAATTTTCTTGCGCGCCGCTAAAAGACAGATCCGGCATATCATAATCTTCTTCTGTTATATTTTCATTAGGGTAAAAAGCAGGGAAGCTCGCGGTGTTTTTAAAAATTGATTTTAGCTTGCTTTTTAGGTAGTTTGGGTCTATTTTTGACTCTTTGAGCAAGTTATTTATATACTCATTATTTATTTCTAAAACGCCGAATAGAAGATGTTCCGTTCCTATATATTTATGTCTGTATAAAGCGGCGGTTAGGATAGATTTTTCTATCACTTTTTTTGTTTCATCGGAAATATTAAGCGCGTTAAAATTTATCAGCAAGTTTTCATTTCTTCTTTCTGCGTCAACTTGTTTTACGCTTTCAATTGGCGCGATAGTCTTTAAAAGATGGTATGCGATGCTTCCTTTTTGCTTTATCATTGACAAAAATATATGTTTAGGTTCCAGCTTTGTCCGTTCTTTTAAAGCTAAAAGAATAGCGTTTTTTATCGTTTCCAGAGAATAATTGTTGAATTTTTTATGTATCATAGTATATTAGAAAAATCAAATCTCAAAACGCAAAAGTCCCCGGCTAGCCTCGCATTTATTATATTGTTTAACTCATTTAGCAATATCTGCAAAACACGATAAACCAATAAAAATAGAAAGGCTAGCGGGGCAAGCAAAATTGCCTATCTATGCAGGTTAGTTGTGTTGAATGAGTTTTAAACGCTAAAAGCACTCATGTATTTATTCTAATTTCAGTATAACATAGTTTAGGTTTGCGTCAAGGATTTTTTTGCAGGTGTTTTTTTGCAGGATTTTTTTGACAGAGTGCAGGTATTTGACTAAAAAGGAGTTTTCATGATACCATAGTATAAATCTTGAAGTAATCTCAAGATTATGTCTGTACTTTTCATAACTAAACTTTTGGGCTACACATACTTCATATTAGCGAAGTAGTAGCTCAGCGAAGGAGGTAAATAATGGATATTGCAAACATTAAAATCCGAGAGGCACGAAAAGACTATTTTAATTGGGTAGAAAATCTTATGCAAAACGCTCTTGAAGCGTATTATGGAGGAGATCATAGAGCGCATGCGAAATGTATTTTTGACGCGCATATTATAGGCGGTATTGATCGTCTCGGTTTTTTCTCTTTCGAGCAATGTATGTTTGTTGCGGAGATGGATAGCGAGCGTGTTGGAATGATACATTTAGTTGGCAAGCGACAATCAACATATAAAATTAGTCATCTTATTGTGGTTCCAAAATTTCAAGGTCGATTGGGCATAGGAAGTCTGTTGCTGGAATATGCTAAAACGTATGTGTGCCAGCGTCAATCGCGTCAAATTTACTGTACTGTGGCAGAGAAAAACATTGTAGCGATGCAATTTTTTATCCGCAAGGGATTTATTAGAGCTGGAAGCTCCGATAGTCATTACAAAAACGGCGTAACGGAAATAATGTTTTACAAACCATTAGACCTGTATGCACAATTAGCAACAAATTAAAATCTCCCTTACCCAATCTGTTTAGCGCTGTTCCTGCCTCACCAAAATCTTGAAATTGTTCAAGTTTGCTGACGCAAGAACTGTGTTAAAAAGAAAGTCATTCGAT
>JAZDEU010000062.1:0-15252 GCA_043808545.1 bacterium
ATATTTTTTTAAAATTTAAAATTTAAAATTGGTTATTATTCATAGAGCTGGAATTGGTTAAATTGCGTATGATCCCCGAATTGCCCAATAGGCACATTAGACGGGGAAATACTCCTTCTTTACAATGGAATTTTTTTACTATTTCAAAAGCAACTAATTAGCGGAATAGAAGCATATTTTTAGATAGAACAAAAAACACTAAGTGTCGCAAAATATACTAGGTATTATTTCACATGAAATAATACCTAAAGTGGAAAAATATTTTAAGTAGTATCTATTGAAATAGCCGCGTCATTCTGAGCCCGAGCGCCAGGAGGGCGAAGAATCCCAGTGTTTTTTTTGCTTAGCCACGGGATTCTTCACCCCGCAAGCGGGGTGAAGAATGACGTTGTAGACACTATTTCAACAGACACTAAGTAAATGTGTGAAAAACTCATAATTTTTTGATTATTTAACAATCTGTATGCTACGCAATGAGGAGCTATTAACAAGAATTATAAAAAATAAGTAACTACTCAGGTAGTAAAATTTTAGTCAATTAATTCTCCTCTAAAAAGAAGGACTATGTGTGCATAAGAGCTAATTTATTTTAAAACACACATCTCTCACTCTTAATAGAGGGGAAATAGCTGAGTAGGGACTGTCGCCAAACGCTTAGCGCGTCATTCTGAACCCGCTAAAGCGGATGAATAATCCCTGTTTAAGCGAAAAAATTCTGGGATTCTTCGCTCCTCCGTAGCTCAGAATGACGCGAAACGACATTCAGCGACAGTCCCGAGTAGTCACAAAAATAATTACTTAAAATAATTGTCACTACTCTTGTGGTAACTGCTCACTACCTTTTGCAAACCCATAAGTTAGCCAAAATTTTAGAATGAGTTTTTTGAAAATTTGTGTTTTAACCTATATTTTGGCTAAAATAAGCAAAAAAATTTTAATTGGCGACAATCTTAACAAAGCCATTTTAATGATAAATATTTCACATGAAATATTTATAAAAGTTTATGTCAGAATTAATTTTTACAAGTGATAATTTTGGCAATGAAGTTGTTTTAAGTAAGGAACCTGTTTTAGTTGATTTTTGGGCTCCATGGTGCGGACCATGTAGGAGTATGTCCCCAATAATTAATGAATTAGCAACAGAAATGGAAAAAAAGAAAGTAAAAATTGGAAAATTAAATGTTGACGAAAACGCAGAGATTGCAGGAAAATTTGGCATTATGAGTATTCCTGCCATTTTTATTTTTAAGGATGGCAAGATTATGGAAAAGCTGATTGGTTTACAGAACAAGGATGTGCTAAAGAAAAAGATTGAAGAGTATTTGTAAAAAGAGCAAACAAAAAAAATATTTCACGTGAAATATTTTTTTATTCACCTTGCATTTATTCGATATTAAAGGACTAAAGCCATACGGACATCACATTATGACTCCGCGCTCCATAAACTGTAAAAATTGCGAATAGCTTGTTTTTCGTTCAGGAAAATCCTTTATGGGACTGTCGCCGAATAGCAAATTTTACAATTTTTGAAAATTTTTTTGGCTTAATAAAGCCTGAAAAATTTCAGAATTTTGTAAAAAACTACATTCGGCGACACGCCCTTTATGTATCTACTGATACTTATGCGGTTTTCCTGAACTGCAAAACTTCGCTATTCATCAATTTTTTCTAGTTTCTAAGTGCGTTTTCATAATGCGATGTCCATAAGTGTGACTGTCGCCAAACACTCATCATGTCATTTTTCGCCTACCTGTGCAGGCAGGTTTAAAGGGGGAGTAATGTGGTTTTAATTCTTTTAGTGCGACTTCATAATGACTTTTCCATAGAATCAAACAGACTGGGCACGCATCGTAACCGTTGCGCCACGATGTTTTTCAGTGTTGCTGGCGATTAATTATTTCATGTGAAATAATTAGTTTGTATTTTGCAAATGGCTTGAATAAAGGTTTTTTAAGTGGTCGGGTGGTTTTTTTAATTAATATCGGATAGTCTGTTTTTGTAGTTTTTTAACACAAATACACAGGTTGTCCCCATTTCAGCAGATAAATAATTAACATTTTACGACACTTAAGATTCTCCGTTTTGTGAAAAATGTTTGGATTATGGACATCACATTATGACTCCGCGCTCCATAAACTGTAAAAATTGATGAATAGCTTGTTTTTCGTTCAGGAAAATCCTTTATGTATCTACTGATACTTATGCGGTTTTCCTGAACTGCAAAACTTCGCTATTCATCAATTTTTTCTAGTTTCTAAGCGCGTTTTCATAATGTGATGTCCATAGCTGATAAAATAATAATTGAATGGAAAAAGGTGTGAAAAGTAAAAAATGAAATGGAGAAAAAACAAGAAATAGCACGCCATTATCCCGATCCCGACAACCCTGTAGCTGGTTATTTCTGTTGTTGCACAGGATTATTCAAAAACAACAGGAATTTCAAGCGCGTCATCATATTTAGGAAGTCCAGAGGGGTTATCTTTTTTTAAAATCAAAGATCCTTTTTCTCCATAAGCATGTTTTTCAAAAGTAAGTTCAGTATTGAATTTTACAAAATCTTCTGTCATCCAGCCTGCACTGCCTTCATCGGCGGGGTCGCTTTGCGCTTTAGCGATTCCTTGCGCAATAATAAGCCCGTCCCAATTAGTTAAGATAACAGGAAAACTTCCTTCAAAAAACCATGTACCTCTTGCAGAGCCTTCAATTTTTAAAGGGCTGGATATTTTTTGTTCTGGAAGAGGGGATGTTAGCCGTATTAAATTATTTTTATCTGTTGCATTTTTAATTTTTTCATACCAATCTCTGTCAATTCCCATTTTTTCGCAAAATTCTTGCGACTGACAACTAATAGAACTGCATTCCGGGCATGGCGGACAAATGACACACTGTAATGGACATTCTTCAACATTATATAATTCGCATTTAATTTTTTCTGCCATTTTATCGTAGCGCCCATCTTTTGCCGTCTCCGCGCTTGGATGTTCATTTTTAATCCATTGTCCGTTTTCGCAAATCCAACGATTCTCACCGAAAAATTTATTTAATAAGAAAAAAATCGCTAATCCTGAGAAAATTAAAATTAGTAAAAAAATTAGAATTGGCACAATGGCATACGCCCAAAAAGCAGTTTTTTTAGATTTATTTTTTTGTTTATCCATATATTTATATTTTACATTTTTATATCTGTCCGCGGAACAAATAATATTTCACTCCGCGGACAGATGCCTAAATAGTGTCTGTTGAAATAGTATTTTTTGTCATCCCGAGCGTAGCCGAGGGATCTGTTGGCAGTACTAAATTTGGCTTAATAAACAGATTCCTCCACTTCGTTCGCCCTCGTTCCTCGGGCTTCGCTTCGGTCGGAATGACATGTTACTACGACTATTTCAACAGCAACTAATTAGGGAAATTTTTTATTGCAGCTTATACATTAAAATAGCTCCGGCGGCGGCAACATTTAAAGATTCTATGTTATTAGAAATATTTATTTTTATACTTTTTTCAGCAAGATTTAATATATCATCGCTTATGCCGCGGCTTTCACTTCCTAAAACAAGGCAAAATGGTTTTTTGGGCTTAAATTTTTCTAAAGAAATTCCATTATGCGCGTCTGCAACATAAATTGGTAAAGCGTTTTTTGTTTTTATCCACTCATTATTTTTATCCTCTAAAATATTTAATTTAAAAATAGAATCTTTAGCGGCATTTATAGTTTTAAAATTATAAATATCAGCGCATTTATCATCAAATATAATATTTATAAAATCAAAAGCTAAAGCAGTTCTCAAAATAGTTCCGACATTCCCAGGATCGCTAACTTCGTTTAGATAAATAACTGATTTTTTAGTATCTAATGCGGATGAGATTTTTTTATATACAGCGGTAATTCCAGTCGGATTATCAAGACTGGAATAATGGTTATTTATTCTTTTATCTATTAAATAAAAATTTATTGCTTTAGACTTTTTTTTCAAATAATCAAACTTTTCTTTATTCTTTTCAATAAAATTTTTTGTTATAAATAAAAATTCAAAATCATAGCCGCTCAGAAGAGCGTCATAAATAATCGTTAAATTTTCTACCGTGAATTTTTTTTCTTCCTCGCGGTATTTTTTTAACGATAATTTTTTAATCAGCTTTATTTTGTTGTTTTGATTGCTTTGTATTTGTATTAGTTCTATGTTTTCCATATTCATATATTAGCATAACTGAGAAGTAGCGTAAATAGATAAAAAATGCTAAAATACATATAAATTAAACTATGCGTATAAATTCAAAAATCAAATGTCCATATCAATGTGGTTAGCAGGCAGTTTTGACTTTTGAGTTTTGAGATTTGATTTTTATAAATTATGCAAGTACCAAAAAGAAAATCGGAAGAAGGAGTTTATGTAAAAAAAGATCCTCTTATGACCGAGGATAAGCTTAACGCGCTTAAAAAAAGATTGGAAAATTTAAGAAGAAGCCATCCGCAAGCCGCGTCAGAAGTTAAGAGATTGGCTTTATTTGGAGATTTCTCGGAAAACGCCGAGTACCAGATGGCAAAAGGGAAACTAAGAGGAATAAATCAGAAAATTCTTGAAACTGAGCAGGAGATAAATAATGCGATTATCATTAAGCCTGTTAAAAATGCGACGACTGTTCGTATCGGATGCAGTGTAATTGTTGAATTGAACGGTAAGCAAGCGATGTATCTTATTCTTGGTTCTGCTGAATCAGATCCTTCAAAATGTGTAATTTCTCATAATTCTCCAATCGGTTCCGCCTTGATGGGACGCAAGGCTGGCGACATTGTGAAGGCACAATTAAAGGATAGAATGATTGAGTATAAAATAATAAAGATTTTATAAAAAATCCTTTACCCTTGACAAGAAAGATTTTAGCGCATATACTGTTTATGTGAAATTACAAACTTTTAAGAAATGTTGTAATATTAGACTGTAGAAGAATTTTTTTTGTCATTCTGACTGAAGTTCGTTTGTCATTCCGACCGAAGTGGAGGAATCTTAGATCACCTTTAACGCCGTCATTCTAAATGAAGTGGAAGGTAGAATAACAGATCCCTCGGCAAGCTCGGGATGACAAAAAAATATATTATTCTACTCCTAAATATATAAAATATTTCTTAAAAAAATTTTTTATTAATCATATAACCGATATATTTTATGTCTGCAGAACATGGATTTGGTTATAATGGCAATATAGGCCATTATCTTTTTTTCAGCGGGATAGTCGCATTAGCAATTTTTATATTTGCCCTTATTGTTAATTTAAAGAAAAAAAATAAAGGAGTCCCAAAAGGAATCCAGAATATTGGAGAATATTTAGTAGAATTTCTAGCTAATTTAATAGAGCCTGTATTGGGAGAAAAATTAGTTCCTGTGGCTTTGCCGTTTTTAGGAACTTTTTTTCTTTATATTTTAATTTCTAATTTTTTACTGATTGTTCCCCATCCTTTAGGGAATCCCCCGACAGGAGACATTAGCGTAACTTTGGCTTTGGCTTTTATATGTGTTTTTGGTATGCAATTTTATAATATTTTTTTTGTTAATGGTTTTAAGAAAACTATAAAATTATGGTTAAATCCAATTCCTGGAATGGGACAGGAGCATGGCGATACTGGCGAAGAAAAAAAGAAAAAAAGAAAAAGTTTTGGAAAGATAGTATTAGATTTTTTAAAGAGTATGCCGATGAAACTTTTAATAGTTGTTTTTATTGTGTTAAAAGTAGTTGATAATTTAGCGCGGCTTCTTTCCCTCTCGCTGAGGCTTTTCGGAAACATTTACGGCGAACATACGATTTTAGCGCAAACTATGGAAATTGCGCTTACTAAACCAGCGCTAATCGTTACTTTATTTATCCCATTGCTTATCTTATTTTTTGATGTAATGGTTATGATAATTCAAGCGGTTGTATTTACTAACCTTAGCCTTTTTTATATGAAAGAAGAATGGGGGGCGCATGATTAAATTTTTAATTTTAAAACAATTTTTAATGATTTAATTTTTAAAACCCGTTCAGCTTCGCTTAAATGCAAATTTTGAAATTAAAAATTTTGAAATTGTTTAGAAATTTAAAATTAGAAATTAAAAATTTTAAAATAATAAATCATAACTCACACTAATAACTTACATCCTTATTTTAAGTTACAAGTTGAGTTCCAAGAAAATTATGTTTCCACAAATTTTAAATGTCGCGTTAGCCGCGACTGAAGAAGCCGCAACAGCAGTCGCTACTACCGGAACTGCTGGAAATTTTGACAAAGTGGCGTTGGCGTTAGCCGCTGGGCTTTGTGTCACATTGGGCGTTTTGGGAGCGAGCAGAGCGATGGGCAAAATAGGGAAATCCGCCCTAGAAGGCACTGCCAGACAGCCGGAAGCTGGCGGAAGATTATTCACAACTATGCTTATCGCCATGGCGTTAGTTGAAGCGTTGGCGATTTACTGCCTTTTGATCGCGTTTATGCTACTCGCTAAGATTTAGATAATAGATGACTTAAGAAATAGACGAATTGATATCGATACAGGCATATCTCTTTTATCTTTTTTGTGTAGTGAGCGACAGCGATTATTGAATGAAATAAAATAGTACTTCCTGTTAAATAATTTAATTTATTTTATGGAAAATTTACCTTTAAGTTTTGACCCGAAAATATTTCTTTTTTCAATAATTAATTTTGGAATACTTTTTTTCGCGCTGAAAAAATTTTTTTTCGCGCCGATATATAAAATTTTAGAAGAAAGAAAATCTAAAATAAAAGACGGGCTTGAAAAAATAAAGCAAGCGTCCGCGGAACTGGAAGCGACCAAAGAAGAAAAAGAAAAAATAATTTCCAACGCCGGCAAAGAATCAGAAGGGATTATGAAAAAAACCGAAGCGATGAAAAAAGAAATCCTTAAAAAAGGAAAAGAAGAGGTGGAGGAAATAATAAAATCCAGCAGAGAAGACATAGAAAAAGAGAAAGAAGATATTAGAAAAGAGATGCATTCTTTGCTAATTGACCTTGTGGCTACCGCCACGGATAAGGCGTTGTTAAATATTGAAAAACAAGATAATCAAGGCAAGATGATAGAGGCGTCAATTTTGCAGAGTTTAAAAGATGCTTCGGTGGATGCGGATGAGAAAAGGAGAAAATAAGAAATTATTCTCAGGTAGTTATTGTTGAAATAGTGGTTTTGTCATTGCGAGGCAGCAGCCGAAGCAATCTCATTGTTACGCTCCGCCGCACTCTCCCCATGCACTGCGGGAGAGACCATAGCGAAGCAAATTGGTTTGACATGAGTTCGCATATAAATAGTTATACGCAATTTTTGAAACTTTATGATTTTAGCACATGCAGTCGCAGGAGTTACATTAGGAAATTATTTCGGTCATTTCGGATATTTTTTGGTTGGTTCACTCATTCCAGATGTTGATCATATATTTGTGCTGAGAAACCTGAAAATTTTTTCTTTCAAAGGTGTTGTAAACAGCCTTCGTTTTGAAAAAGATTATGGATTAAGTTTTAAAACGAAATATATCCATTCCTTATTGGGTGCAACATCTATGAGTTTACCGATAATGTTGTTTGATGTACGAGGTGGTATTGTGTTTTTCATTGGTTATATTATTCATCTCCTGATGGACTGGCCTGATATTGATGATAAATATTATCTTTTCCCACTAAAGAAAAAATTTTCCGGCTTCCTTCCAATATTTTCAATGACCGAAATAATTTTTACGGTAATTCTGCTTGTGCTTATGGTGGCAAGTTTCAAAAACAGCGTATAACAAAGAATATCTGGTTCAAAAAATTTGCCACAGTTAAAACTAAAAGGAGGGCAAATTTTTTTCACCCAAATCCCGCACTTTTTTGTTTTGTTGTGATTTATAGTATAATGAGATTAACAAGTAAGTAGAATATTTAAGGTTTTGTGCATAAAAGCCAAAGTGTAGGACTTCAGATATTCTTAAACGTTAGCTGAAATAGCCAGAAATTTCTTTTATTACTCATTTTTAATATAAAACGAACCTATATGAATATAAGCACCTTAAAAGACGCTCTTATTAAAGCCGATCAGCCGCTGATTCTTGCGGCGCCCAATGAATTTGGCGCGGAATTTATAGGAGAGTTGGAAAAACGGCTCTCCGAAATCGCGGAGAAAAATATTTCAGTAAAAGTTTTGGTTGACCCGAGGCAGGAATGCCCCGCGCTTTTTTTAAGCCGCGAAAAAAAGATACGATTGGACGCGAGAGAAAGTTTTATAAGCGAGCTGGATAAAAAATTTTTAGAGTTGAAAGGCAATATTGAACAATTAGAAACAGAGGAAATCACAAAGCAGATAAAAGAAATTATCGCGTCAACCAAAGCGACTTTCAAGGTTGATAATTTACGGGAGGAAGGAGTTGTCTTGCAAGTCGGCGACGGCATCGCGCGCGTGGCCGGGCTTGAAAACGCCGGTTCTATGGAAGTTTTGGAATTTACAGGAGGGGTCTACGGACTCGCTTTTAGTCTTGAGAAAGAGAGCGTCGGCTGTATTCTTTTGGGCGCGGAAGAAAAAATCAAAGAAGGATCTCGCGTTAAATGCACCGGCCATCTTTTGGAAATCCCAGTCGGCAAAGAAATGATCGGAAGAATAGTTAATCCTTTGGGAATCCCCATAGACGGAAAAGGTAAAATTACTGCTGATAAACATCGCTTGGTAGAAAGAATAGCCCCGGGCGTAATATCCAGACAGCCTGTAGCTGAAGCTCTTCAAACGGGAATAAAGGCGATAGACGCGATGATTCCAATCGGACTCGGACAAAGAGAGCTTATAATCGGCGACAGAAAAATAGGAAAAACCACTCTTGCTATTGATACAATAATTAATCAAAAAAATTCTGGCATAATCTGCATTTACTGCGCTATAGGACAAAAAGCGGCATCAGTAGCCAAAGTTGTGGAAATTTTAAGAAAAGAGGGCGCGCTTGATCATACAATAATAGTAGCCGCTTTGGCGAACGAACAAACATCATTTAGATATTTGGCTCCTTACGCGGCTTGCGCTATCGGCGAAGAGTTTATGGAACAAGGAAAACACGCTTTGGTTATTTATGACGATTTATCAAAACACGCTGTCGCTTACAGAGAAATGTCCGCCCTTTTAAAACGCCCCATTGGACGCGAGGCATATCCTGGAGATATTTTTTATGTCCACTCAAGACTTTTGGAAAGGGCGGCAAGATTAAACGATGAAAAGGGGGGCGGTTCGCTCACAGCTCTCCCCATCATTGAAACTTTGGGCGGAGATGTCACTTCATATATTTCAACCAA
The DNA here is from genome assembly GCA_043808545.1 of bacterium. GTDB lineage: Bacteria > Patescibacteriota > Patescibacteriia > JAZDEU01 > JAZDEU01 > JAZDEU01. The sequence continues at coordinate 9,296 of JAZDEU010000062.1, forward strand.
TGTTATTTCCATTACAGACGGGCAGATTTATTTGGAAAATAATCTGTTTAACACGGGCTTTAGACCTGCTATAAATGTAGGACTTTCCGTTTCTCGCGTGGGAGGCGCGGCTCAAACTAAAATTATGAAAAAAGTCGCGGGACGCTTAAGAATAGACCTTTCGCAGTATCACGAAATGGAGGCCTTCGTGAAATTCGGCGCGGAGGTTGACGCGGCGACCAAAGCGCAATTAGCAAGAGGCGAAAGAGGACGCGAGCTGTTAAAACAGATTCAGTACGCGCCGATGCCGCTGGCTGAAGAAATTGTAGTTCTTTACGCTGTAACCAACGGAATGATGGACGAAGTTCCGATTAAGCGCATAGGAGATTTTGAAAAGGGCTTAGTAGAATTTGCGCGGACAAAATATCAGAAAGTTATGAAGTTAATTGATGAAAAAAAAGATCTTACAGCTGAAATAGAGGATGGATTGAAAGAGATTGTCGGGGAGTATAAGAAGGTATTTGTGTAAAAAAATATTTTATGAATAAAATATATTGTTATGTTGACGAATCTGGGCAAGATACTGAAGGCAAACTATTTATTGTGGCTGTAATTATTACAAAATCAGAACGAGATGAAATAATAAAAGAATTAGAGAATATTGAAAAAATAAGCAATAAAGGAACAAGAAAGTGGTTTCGCACAAATAAAGAAAGACGAAAATTTTATATTAAGGGCATTCTTGCAAATAAATTATTTGAAGGAAAGATTTTTTATTCAAAATACGAAGATACGAAAGCATATGTTGATCTTACCATTCTGACTACTGCGAAAACAATCATTCATAAAACAAAAGATGTTTATAAAGCCACTGTTTTAGTTGACGGCTTAAAGAAAACAGAACGTTTTAAATTTGCCTCGGGGCTAAGAAAGTTAAATATACGAGTTAGAAAAGTTAGAGGTATAAATGATCAAAGCGATATTATAATTCGCTTAGCAGATTCCATAGCAGGTTTTACACGAGATTATTTAGAATACGATAAGGAAATGACAGAACTATATAAAATTGCAACTGAAAAAAACATGATAAAGGAAATTTAAAAATAAAAACCCCCATGAAAGGGGGAACAGCCTATTCCCGCTAAGAGCGGGACACCTACCTAAAGGGAAGTATTCGGCTGATTTTTATCCTCCGCCAAGTTGGAGCGAGACTCCGGCCAAACACTATAATTTTACAACAAATAATTTGTGGTAAAATTATAGTGTTTGACCAAGTTGGAGCGAGACTCCGGCCGAGAACTTTTTATATAATTATAGTATATACCTATATTAACTACTTGTCAAGCGCATAGGCGGTAAAAAAAATTAGCTAAAATAAGAGAAAAATAAATTATGAGCGCAATTCAAAAATACTATGGAAAAAACGGCGATTATTTAAAAGAGCATAAAGATTATTTTTCTGATCAAAATTTAAAAAGAGATGCTGAATTTATAATCCAATCACTCAAACTCACGAAAAATGACAAATGTTTAGAATTGCAGTGCGCACATGGAAGACTTACCGTTGAATTAGCGCTAAGAGGATACAATTGTAATACGAATCCTCAAAATTTGTCAATTTTAAGGAATACAAATCCTTATAATTGACGAATTTTGAGGATTTGCTACAATAAAGATATGAAAATACCAAGAGCTTATAAGTTAAATGAGTTTATTAAGCCAAATAAAGTTTTGGTTATTTTTGGCCCCAGACAGGCAGGAAAGACAACCTTGCTCAATGATTTCTTATCTAACACTTCCTTGAAATATAAGTTAGATTCGGGTGAAGACATGAGAGTTCAGGAAATATTAAGCTCGCAAGATTTTCCTAAATTAATAGAATATGTCAAAGGATACGAACTTTTTGCTATTGATGAAGCGCAAAAGATAAAAAATATCGGACAAGGGTTAAAAATTATAATTGATCAAGTTCCAGGAATAAAAATTATTGCCACAGGTTCCTCGTCTTTTGAATTGGCAGGGCAAGTAGGAGAGCCTCTAACAGGAAGAAAAATTACTTTAACGCTTTTCCCCATATCACAGATTGAATTAAATAAGATTTACAATAAAGTTGAGTTGAGTAATAAATTGGAAGACTATTTGATTTACGGGACTTATCCGGAAGTTATTATTGCAGATGGTCTAAATGAAAAAAGGAGAGCGCTTGAAGAAATTGCAAATTCTTATTTATTAAAAGATATTTTGCAACTGGACAAAGTAAAAAATTCTAAACTTTTATTAGATTTATTAAGGCTTATTGCTTTTCAGGTGGGAAGCGAAGTATCATTAAATGAATTAGCCAGGCAGCTCGGCATTGATTCTAAAACAATAGCTCGCTATTTGGATTTATTTGAAAAAGCTTTTGTGCTTTATAATTTGCGCGGATTCAGCCGGAATTTAAGAAAGGAAATAACAAAAAAAAGCAAGTATTATTTTTATGATAATGGAATTCGCAATGCTATAATATCCAATTTTAATTCTTTGGAATTGCGGGATGACATAGGAAAATTATGGGAGAATTTTCTTTTTTCTGAAAGGCTCAAAAAGCAGTCTTATCAAAATATTTATTCCAATAATTATTTTTGGAGAACATGGGATCAGAAAGAAATTGATTTTATAGAAGAAAGAGATGGAAAATTATTTGGATATGAATTCAAATGGAATAAAGAGTCTGCTGTTGCGCCTAAAGATTGGAAGGAATCTTATTCTAACGCTGAGTTTCAGGTGATTAGTAAGGATAATTATTTGGATTTTTTGATGTAATAGCCCAAGATTAAGAATTGTCGCTATGAAAATATAAATTTTATCAATATTTAAAATTTTAACTTAAATAATCTAAAAATAAGAAGGAAAAATATATGAAAAATAAAAAAAATTTACTTGGAATTTTAGCGGGGGCAGTTGTTATAATTGCGATTTCGGTAGTATTCTCCTATCAAACAAATCGTGAGTTAGATAGCCTTAATGTTTATCGCAAAATAGATGCGGTTCAACATTCGGAAACAGCGGATTGGCAGACATATAAAAGCGATTCTGCGAATTTTACTTTTGCATATCCGCCAACATGGGAAATTAGAGAAGATTATTTATATGAAACTCCAGCAGGCGAGAAAGCTAATAATCCAACAATTGTTTTATGCGATAAAAAAGTTGAGAAAGGCAATATAGAAAATTGCATTCAAATTAATATGAGGCAGGCGCCTTTCAACGCAAGGACGAAAATTATTAGGGAGAATTACTTGAATTTATATACTGATGATCCTGAAATTGTTAGCATATATGGAAAAGTAGCGGATAGCTTTTTTGTTTTTGATAATGTCCCATTAAAAGAAATTATAGTTGATCAAGATAGGAAAAATGAAGAGATTGAAATCGGATATGGCATTAAGTATGAATTAATGATAGATGAGACAAATAAAAACAAGGGAATTGTAAGATTTTATGGAGCTGGCGATCCATATTTTTTCAGAAATGCGGAGTACGAGGATGTTTATTTTGACAATTTTTTTTCAATCCACCTCATAGCATTAAGTCCCGAAGAAATTTTAATAAAAGATAAAAGCGGGCATGAATCTATGCCGAAATATACCTATGTTTTTCGTAATAAAATATTGGATTTTAACGATGTTATAAATTGGAAATTATTTCATTTTTTTGAGACAGATTTTTTTCCGCTCCCTTATAATATAACTGTTTATCCGTATTATTTTAAAGTAGAGGAGGAAAATTATTGTTGCGATGCATTGTATGACGCGTCGGATATTGAAAGGGCAAATTATAGAAAAATTTTTTATCTTGAACGGGATAGTTTGAATTTTTTAAAAGAGGAAAAGGTTGAAAGGCATCCAAAAGATGAATCTGCTGAGGCGGAAAGAGTATTGGTTGAATTTTTTGAACATTTGAAAAATAAAGAATATTCTAAAGCAGTTGAAATTTTTGAGCCGCAGGAAGGATGGGAAGGGATGGAATCTTTTAGTTTGCCAGATGAAAGAAGCGATAAGGTAAAAATGCTAAAAAATTATTGCGAGGCGGTAGGAACTTGTTTGGAAGCAAAAGTTTTACGGGATAATCTTTCTTCGTTCGCAGATATTGCCCCAAAGCAAGTTTCGCATACAGAATATGAATTTACTGTCCAATTTATAACGGATGATGGAAATATTTATATCGCAGGTCCATGTTGCGGAGCGTCAGAAGAAGAGATGCCATCGCAGGATACATTCAAATATAAAGTTAAAACAATTGACGGTAATTTTAAAGTGATAACCGCGCCGTTATATATGTCGTAAAATATGGATTATTTAGAATACTTTGATATAGTTGATGAAAATAATATATTGACAGGGGAAAAGCGCTTGCGAACGGATGCGCATACACAAGGTTTGTGGCATAGAACGGTGCATATTTATTTGTTCAGAGAAGCAGAGGCGGATATTGAATTTTTAGTACACTTGAGAGCGAAGACTAAAGATTCGCATCCTAATGAATGGGACACTCGATTTGGGGGACATATAAAATCAGGAGAGACTGTCGAAGATGCGGTAATAGGCGAATTGCGGGATGAGATCGGCTTGGAAATAGATTTTCCCAAGATTATTAAAGGAGAAATTTACAAAAGAGATAAATATCCAAACAGAGAATTTACAAAGGTTTTTTACTATAACTTCACGGGTGAAATTGATGACTTGAAGTTTAATGACGGAGAAGTGCAGGAGGTAAAGTTGATGAAATCGAATGATATTTTGGAGGCTATCCGCAGGGAACCCGATAAATGGGCTGAGAGTGAAAAAGGATTTGTTCAAATTTTTAATGTATTAAAATCTAAGTTAAGCGATTATGAAACATAACGCGGAAAAAAAATTAAATAATTTCGCTTATATAGACGGCGCGAACTTGTATAATGGTATTATTGACTCAGGTTGGAAACTTGATTATGCGCGATTTAGAATATGGTTGACAGAAAAATATAAAGTTAAAACCGCTTATATTTTCATTGGCTTGATACCAAGATACAAAGATTTGTATAAATATCTTCAAGAATGCGGATTTACTCTGATATTCAAAGAGGTCGTTTATAATAGTGATGGAAAACCTAAGGGCAATTGCGATGCGGATTTGGTTTTACAGACCGTAATTGATACTTATGAAAATAAATTTAATCAAGCAGTTCTTGTCTCAAGTGATGGTGATTATGCAGGTTTGATAAAATTTTTAGCTCTAAGAAATAAATTGAAGATTGTGTTATCTCCAAATAACAACAAAAAATGTTCTATTCTATTAAAACGAATCAATGTTCCCATAACTTATTTAGAAGAAGTTATAAATAAATTTTCTTTAAATAGAAAAAACCCCCGTTAAGGACAATACCTTAGCAGGGTTTTTTTCGTGGTAAATTAATTATATAATAGCAAATTTAGCAGTATTGTCAATAGAACAAATTTTGGCTAAAATAATATAAGAAAATTTATATTGAAAAAAGTTTATGAAAATATTAGTTTTTAATTCAAGCCCGAGAAAAAATAATGGAGCTACGGATATTGTGCTTGATGAAATAAATAAATAAAATAGATAAAAATAAATTTAGTTTAAAAATATGGCAAATGTCAGTTTTCCTATAACAATCAAAGAACGTTTTGATTTTCCTGTTGATATTACCATTTCCGGGTTATACTCTATTTCCATATCAGTGCGCGTAAAATCAGCAAAACAAATCAATGCGACGGATGATGAGGATTTGCAAATAGAAATAGATAAGAGAAAATTTAGGGAAATTCCGTTGTTGGATAAGCCGCGGTATAAGAATATTTCGCCCGCGTTCAACGGAAGCAAACTCAAAGGGCTTAAAAAAACTGTAATATTTTTTATGTGGCTGGAAAAAGGATCGCGCATTGTTTCTTTAATCCCGGATCATTCTGCGCGCGTGGAAAATATCAATATAGCAA
>JAZDEU010000063.1:0-4973 GCA_043808545.1 bacterium
CAATTTTTCCTAGTTTCTAAGTGCGTTTTCATAATGCGATGTCCATAGATGCGTTAAATTAAAAATGCGCGGTTTGTTATATATTTTTAAGGTTTTGATTTGTGTTTTTGAGATTTGATTTTTTACTTTTGATTTTATGTGCGTGCATAGCTTATTTTATTCCTTAGTTACTCGTATAACCTCCTCTAGCGTGGTAATGCCATTTTTCGCTTTTATAAATCCGTCAAGAAGCATAGAAATTAATCCCTCTTTTTCAGCTTTTTCTTGAAGTTCTTTTTTAGAGGCGTTCTGGCTTATTAAATTACTGATTTCTTTTGTTATTTCTATTACTTCATATATTCCCATCCTGCCTTTAAAGCCTTCGTTATTGCATTGTTTGCACCCTTTGCCGCGGTAGAAAAGTATGGCGTCTAAGGTTTTTTGTTTATCCGAAAGCGCTCCCGCCTTTTCTAATTTTTCAAGAATATTAGGCACATTTATCTGTTTTTCTAAATTTTCAATTGATTTTTTGTCTAAATTATAACTTTCTATGCAACTGGGACATATTTTTCTTACTAAACGTTGGGCGATTATTATATTAACAGTAGAAGATATTAAAAATGAGGGTACTTCCATTTCAGTGAGTCTTGGTATTGTTGTTATAGCGTCGTTTGTATGCAATGTTGACAGAACTAGATGCCCTGTCATGGCGGCATGCACGGCGATAGCGGCTGTTTCATTATCTCTTATTTCTCCGACCATAATAATATCAGGGTCTTGGCGCAAAAGCGATCTTAGTCCATTAGCAAAAGTAAATCCTATTTTAGGACTCACTTGGCTTTGCGTAACTCCTATCATCCTGTATTCTATCGGATCTTCTACAGTTGAAATATTAACTTCAGGAGTATTAAGCATGCTTAGAACAGTATATAGAGTTGTTGTTTTTCCAGATCCTGTCGGACCTGTCACTAATATCATACCATGCGGTTTTTTAATATTTCTTTCAACTATTTCCAGAGCTTTCGGGTGAAATCCGAGTTGCGCGAGCTTTAATGCTTGCGCTTTTTCATTTAATAATCTTAATACGATTTTTTCTCCATCAAAAGAAGGTAAAATCGAAACTCTAAAAGATACTTTATATTTTTCACTGGCTATTTTAAATCTTCCATCTTGAGGAAGCCTATGTTCGTCAATTTTTAAATCAGATAGAATTTTTATTCTCGCGATTACTCCGGTTTGCACATTTTTAGGAAGTTCCATAACTCTTTTTAATATTCCATCTATTCTATATCGGACTATTACCCTTTTTTCTTCAGATTCTATATGGATGTCGGAAGCATTTTCAAATATAGCGTATTCAAGCAAAGTATCAACAATCCTTATAATAGGAATGTCCTCGGCTAATTCAGTTAAATTTCCCTTTGTTTCTTCTTTTTCTTGAGTTATATCTTGGAATTCAGCTTTTAGACCTTTGTGGTATTGTTTTGTTATCTCTCTTAATTTTTGAGGGCTTATAAGATATATTTCAAGTTTATTATTAGCGCCTAGTTTTTTTCTTAAAAAATTAATAGCTTCAAGATCGTCTGGATTAGTAGTTGCTATTTTTATTACATCATCTTTTTTATCAAAAGGAATTATTTCATAAATTTGGGCGAATTTTTCGGGAATAAGAAAAAGCAAATCTTTCCTTATTACTTGATTTTTAAGATCAATATAAGGGATTTTAAGTTCATTTGATAATAATTCATATAAAAGAGTTTCGGAAATTATTTTTTCGCTTAATAAATAATCAGCTAAAGTAATTTTGCTTTTTTCAATTTCTGCAATCTTTTCAAGAGAAAGTATTTTATTTTTTTCTATAATTTGGGCTAAAAGTTTTTGATTTAGCATAGGGGAATTAGTTCATAAAGGCAGGGGCGTATTGCAATACGCCCGTACAGGAAAGTCAACGACTTTAGACTTTATGGACTTTTGACTAATGACGACTTTTGACTATTTTATTATAACACATTTTTATTTAAAATAGAATTGATAATAAAATTTTGCTGTGGATAAGTAGCGCTGGACAAAGTAAAAAAATTTGTTAGTATTGAAATAATAAAATTTTATGCAGTTATATTTTTCTCGCAAAATCAGTAAAGAGGAAATTTTTTTTAAAATAAATGAAGAGGAATGTGTTGGTAGTGGTAAATTTATTGGTATGGAAATGGCGAGGAGCCATTTTTTTTTAATGTTAACGCGAAAATTATCAGCATTAAAAGTTGTCAGGGAAATTAAAAATTTATATAAATATCGTTCATTTTCCCCGCCATAAGCGGGGTGTTTTTTAATATGTTCTTTTTTATCAGGAAGGGGGTGGGTATATGGATATTGATAAAGTTAAGTTAGAGAAATATAAATATGGCTTTTCTGAAGATATGTCAGATCGGACGGAGCAGGAATGCGATGAATTACTTACGAAAATGGAAAATCCAGAAATTAAAGCGCGGATAAAAAAACTAATGGAGTCGGATGAGAGATGCCGCCGTGTTAGCGCATGCGGCAGAGTAAAATAAAAACGACTTGGGGCGATGAACATTGTTTCACCTCCCCCTTTTTATTTTTTTAGATTTTTGTGATAAGATAAAGATATGCCAAATCCAAAAATTTCAATTATAATACCAACTTATAATCATGGGCAAGAACTGTGTAAATGTTTAGACAGCGTTTTTGCGCAGACATTTCGTGATTTTGAAATTATTATTATTAATGACGGGTCAACGGATGGTACGGAGAAGATTTTGGATGATTATTTAAAGACACCCCCCTTGCCACCCTCAAGGGGGGAACTGGGAGCAACACCCCCCCTTCGGCAAGCTCAGGGCAGGCTCTTACCCCCCTCAAGTGTGGAAATAAAAATTATAAACCAGAAGAATCAAGGCGCGCCGGTGGCGAGGAATAATGGGTTTAAAGAATCAAAGGGAGAATATGTTATATTTTTGGACGCTGATATTGTATTAAGAAAAGATGCGCTAGAGAAAATGCTTGGCGCGTTGGGAAAAAACACACCCCTAACCCCTCTTACTAGAGGGGAACTGGGAAACTCCCCTCTGCCTGCGCATTCTTTCAAGGGGGGGATTGCATACGCATATTCTGATTTTAAGTTTGGGTTTAAAAAGTTTAAATTATTTCCGTTTGACGGGAAAAAATTACGTAAAAATAATTATATCCATACTAGCGCTTTGATTAGGCGAGACGCTTTTCCAGCGGGTGGTTTTGATGTTAGTTTGAAAAAGTTTCAAGATTGGGATTTATGGCTGACTATGCTGGAAGAAGGTCATATCGGCGTATGGATTCCAGAAGTTTTATTCAAAGTAAAACAGCGAAAGCAGGGAATGAGCGAGTGGCTACCTAGTTTTATCTACAAAATTCCGTGGGCAAAGTTTGGAATTAAGATTAAGGCGATTGAGAAGTATGAAAAATGGCTGGAAGTTGTTAGGAATAAACATGGGTTGGGGTAGTACTGATTTACACAGATTATTGACTATCAAGTGTCTGTTGAAATAGTCGCGTCATTCTGAGCCCGAGCGTCAGGAGGGCGAAGAATCCCAGCATTTTTTTGCTTAACCACGGGATTCTTCACCCGCTAAAGCGGGTTCAGAATGACGCGCTAAACGTTTGGCGACAGTCCCATCAAATATGGATTTATCAATTATTATAGTGAATTGGAATGTAAGGGATTTGCTTGAAAGATGCCTTGCGTCTATATATAAAGAAACTCAAAATCTTGATTTTGAGGTTATTGTTGTTGATAATGCTTCAAGCGATGGGAGTGTAGAAATGATAAAAGAAAATTTTCCGCAAGTTAGACTGCTAATAAATAAAGAGAATAGATGGTTTGCGGGCGGGAATAATCAGGGGATCGCGGCGGCGCGTGGCGAGCTGATATTGTTTTTGAATCCGGATACTGTCGTGTTGGATAATGCTATTGGGAATATGGCGGAAATGATGGATAATAATAATTTGTCATCCCGAGCGAAGCCGAGGGATCTCTTTCAAATAGAAAACGCCGGTAAAGTAAAAAGAGATTCCTCCACTCATAAAGCATCTTTTGGGGAAGATGCTTTACTCGGTCGGAATGACAATAAATGTGATTCGCGGATGGAAGTAGGTATTCTTGGCTGTAAATTATTAAATGCGGATATGTCATTGCAGCCGTCTTGCAGGCGGTTGCCGCGGCTGGCAGATCAAGCTTTGATATTTTTAAAGTTGCACAATTTTTTTCCTAAACTAAAATCTGTGCGGGGATATTATATGTCGGATTTTAAATATAATGAGACGAGGGAAGTGGAACAGGTGATGGGCGCGTGTTTAATGACAAGGAGAGAGATTATTGACAAAATTGGAGGGTTAGATGAAAAATACGGATCTATTTTTGAGGAAGTTGATTTTTGCAGGAGGGCGGGGAACACCCCAAAACCTCTCCCTAACCCTCCCCTCAAAGGGGATGGAATACTCCACCTCCTGCGAGGAGGGGGCAGGGGGGAGGTTTTCTGGAAAATAAATTTTACTGAAAAAGCGCAAGTTATCCACTATAAAGGTCAAAGTTTCAGGCAAAGAAAAATTATAACAAATCAGAAAAATTTTAATTACGCGGTTTTAAGATATTTTAGAAAGTATAAGCCGTTTTGGCAGTATTTAATATTGTTATTCTTATGGCCGATTAGTATGGCTCTGGCGATAGCAGATCAGTTAATGCTGGCGGCTGGAATTAGAAAGTTTAAAGATAAATTTAAGAAGCGAGAGCTGTGAATAAAAAATACCGTATTCCTGATTTTCAAGAATACGGTATGTTGCAAGGACATTTCTTCTTAATGGGACTGTCGCCGAATGGCGTTTTTGCGTCATTCTGAGGAGGAACGACGAAGAATCCCAGAGTTTTTTCGCTTAACCACGGGATTCTTCACCCGCTAAAGCGGGTTCAGAATGACGCGCTAAGCGTTTGGCGACACTCC
>JAZDEU010000064.1:0-4133 GCA_043808545.1 bacterium
AATGTTGTTAATCTGCGGAATAGGTATGGCTTATTGAAAATTTTTGACAATGTTTGCTTGCTCATAGTTATTTGTTTTTGTTAATTGTTAATGTACTTATATTTTAGCAGAAATTATATAATTATGCACGCAAGTCTATTGCTAAATCACGTTTAACCTCAGTCATACCAAGATATTTCCCTTCTCCCTGACACATATTAATAAAAAAATACATTTCAGCCGAATTTTTTCCATGATTTTTTATCCCTCCAGTTAAGATAACCGTTGGAATAGGGAACTCTCTAGTCATTAAAACTTCATCCCTGAAGCGATAGCCAAGTACTTCTTCTTGTTCACCTTCAACAAAAGAAAAATTAAGATCAATTATAGCTAAATCTGGATCAAATTCATTTAAAACACTTTTTCCCTCCTCAAAACTTTTTGTAAATCTTAATTCATGTTCACCGCAAAGAGCTGTTCTAGCCGCTTCACGATTTTCTTCTTTATCATCTAATATAAAAATTTTGTATCCCATTTTTACTCTCCCTTCTATTGTTAAAAAAGGTCAAAAGAACCAAAGAACAGAACTATTCAAATCATCTAACCACAAAAAATCCCCCTTGTCAATATTTAACATTTTTAAAAATCCTGCTAAACTATAAATAACGGGAAAATTTATACCCGTCTTTAAACAAATCTTATTCGTGATTAGTGTAAATTTGCCCATAATTTGTCCTAATTCGTTTAAAAAATATGTCTAATAGTATAACAACCGCAGACTTTAAAAAAGCCGTAGCCATTCTATGGAAAGATGAACCTTATGTAATTACTGATTTTCAAAAAGTAAACCCAGGAAAAGGGACTGCTTTTACACGAACAAAAATAAAAAACTGCAAATCAGGCAAAGTGCTTGAAATAACTTTTAAATCAGGAGAAGGCATTGAAACAGCGGACTTGGTAACGAGAAAAGCGCAATTCCTTTATTCCGAACCGGAAAAATATAATTTTATGGATCAAGAAACTTATGAACAGGTGAGCATCGCGAAAGAAGCGATTGAAGAACAAGGAAGATTTCTCAAAGAAGATCTGGAAGTTTACGTCTTATATTATAATGATAATCCTATTTCCATTGATCTTCCGCCAAAGGTAGTTTATAAAGTAATAGAAGCGCCTGACGCGGTAAAAGGCGATACGTCAACAACAGCTACAAAATTTATTACTTTGGAAAATAATCTTAAAGTTCAAGCTCCATTATTCATAAAAGAAGGAGATAATGTTAGAATTAACACAGAAACAGGAGAGTATGTTGAAAGAGTCTCAGACAGATAAACACGGATTTTAGACTGATTTACACGGAGCGCGGATCAGTGTTCCGTTTTTATCCGTCTATCATCAGTGTCAATCCGCATCCTCCTATACAACAAAAATTATCTTATCAACCAAATCCTCTCCAATTTCAGAATTAATTTTATAAATTATCGTTTTTTCTCTTAATTTTATTTCCTGGCTTACACAAGGATTTAGTGAAGCGACGGTTAAAACTCTATTTTTAACATACAAAGGCTTTATGTCTTTTTTCATTTTTTTCATTTTTTCTTCACCTAATTCTTGCTCTAAAATACTAATTAAAACTTCTTCAAATTTTTCTAAAATCAAAGAAGAATCCACCTGTTTGCGAATGCCCGCGCGATTTAACGAATCTTTAAGAAGAGAACCTAATGTTTGGATAGCCATACACGTTAGTTAAAAGTTAAAAGTCTGAAAGTTAAAAATTTATAAAATCCAAATGTCAAAACTCAAATTATTTCAAATCAAATCCAAAGCGCAAATGTTAAAATTTTTCAATTCTAATTTTAGATTTTGACATTGATTTAGAATAATTTGAAATAATTTTAATTTTGAATTTAATATTTTTAATCTATAATTAAACCTTAAAATACTAAAACATATTAGATTCTCTTAAACCTCTTCCCTATCTCATCCCAGCTCATCATCGTCATAATCGGCCTCCCATGAGGGCAGGTTGATTTTATTTTCCCGCTTACAACTTTGTCTGTGAGCGCCATCTGTTCTTCTTGCGTCATAATATCACCGCCTCTAATAGCGCTATGGCAAGATATATATTTTATTATTCTGTCGCGCGCTTCTATAATTTTTTCTTCTGCTTCCAAATCCATTGACATATTAGAAAAAATATCGCTAATAAGTCCTTTTATAATTTCTACTATGTTTTTATCAGCTATATCGCTAGGAGCTGTTTGAACAATAATTGTGTTCACTCCAAATTCTTCAACTTCAAATCCTATCTTTTCTAAAATGCACAACCCCTTTTTTAACGCATCCATCTCGCTAATTGATAACTCTATCTTTAACGGCATTAAAAATTGCTGTTTCTTAAAATTTTTATTTTCAACATCTTTAGTTAATTTATCATAAACATCTCTCTCATGCGCGGCATGCTGATCAATTAAAACTAAACTTTCAGGAGTCTCTATAATAAGATATAAATTTTTTATTTGTCCAACCAATCGCCAGTTTAAACTCTCTTTTTTCCCATTCTCATTCCTAAACATCTCATTATTAAAATTTTTAATTTCATCACTCTGTTTTTTTATTTGCTGAATAAAAGGCGCTGATAATCCCCTCGTATGCATTTTGAAATCACTTATTTTATCTTCTCTATTCTGATTGTTAATTCCTAATTTCCAATTTCTAATTTCTAATTTCTTAATTTCTTTACCCTGTGAGACAAATGGTTCTCCAGCAAAAGACAAATTCTTCAATTCCTTCCCTATTAGCGTCTCTCTTACCGTCGCCTGCGTAATTTTAAATATTTCCTGCTGTTGCAAAAATTTAACATCCATTTTCCTAGGATGTACGTTAACATCAACTAATTCAGGCTCTAAATCTAATTTTATAATAAAGCTGGGATGGCTACTCGCTGGAATTAAATTTCTATACGCATCATAAATTGCCTTATGAACAATATTATTGTACACTGGACGGCTATTAACAAATAAATACTGATGCGACTTATTTATTTTTGTTGCTTCCGGACGAGAAACAAAACCCTCAATAATCATCTCCCCTGTTTCTTGATGAAATGGTATCATATTAGAAAAATTATCACTGCCTAAAATTTCCTTCACTCTACCTGACCATTCATCTATTATTCGCGCTGATTCGTGTTCCTTTCCGCGTATATTCGCGTATTGATGATAATCAAAAACAACTTTCCCATTATGTATAAACTTAAATCTTACGCGATAATTAACTAAAGCAATATTAACAAACGTATTTAATATATGCCCGAATTCTGTTGATAAACCTTTTAAAAACTTTCTCCTTGCGGGAACATTAAAAAAAATATTTTCCACTCTAATTCTTGTTCCTTCCGCGCATCCAATTTCAGAAACTTTAAAATCATTTTCAATGGTATTATTATTTTCTACCATAGTCCCGACCACAGCTCCAATTTCTTTTGTTTGAACACTAAATTTGCTCACTGAAGAAATAGCTGCTAAAGCCTCTCCGCGAAAACCAAAACTTAAGATATTTGACAAATCTTCAACAGATGATATTTTACTGGTCGCGTGCCGTTCCACGCATAGCGAAGCATCCTCTCTATTCATTCCTTTTCCATTATCCACGACTTCAATAAAATCAATTCCGCCATTTTTTATCTCAACAGTAATAAAATCAGCGCCAGCGTCAAGAGAATTTTCAACTAATTCTTTTATGACCGAAGCAGGTCGTTCAACAACCTCTCCTGCCGCGATTTTATTTATTAAATTATTATCTAAAATCTTTATCATAACTTGCTTTTTAATTTAGCTAAAATTTGCAAAGCATCCATCGGTGTTATATTATTCAATTCTATTTGTTTAATTTGCCGCTCTAACTCCGATTCTTGCTTAATCAACGGCTGTTGCACAGAATAATTTTCATTTTTTTTAACTGCGACATTCTGACCATCTTCTAATTTTACTAATATTTCTTTCGCTCTCTCAATTAAATGGGTCTTCTCCCAAACGTGTGGGTAAATTAGATATTTAAAATTGATAAATTTCTTTTAGTTAACGAATAAAACATCTTTTTAATGAGTTAAAATTTTGGTATAATTAAATCATGAAAAAAATTAAGAAGTTGCTGGA
>JAZDEU010000065.1:0-3439 GCA_043808545.1 bacterium
TAAAGTTATTAAATTTACTTTAATTTTAGCATAAAATTAACCTTTTTTCCATAGTAACTCTGTGGATAATTTTTATATTTTTAACAGCCATTCGGCTGTTTTTTTATTTTGATGAATTTCCGAATTGGCGACAGTCCCATGTGCGGGTAGTAATACTGCCAATGTGTTTAGATGGGCGAGATACATTATGGTTCGCCCAAAAATTAAAAGGAACTTTGCTAAAGCGGCCGGTTATCGCGCTTTATCCAGATGTCGCATTTCAAGATCAGTTCGCAGGAGAAGTTTTAACTTCCTGGCCGCGCGAGCCATTGCGCGTCTATGCGGAGTTAAAAAAGCTCTGCGGACTTTACTGATAAAAAGGCGACTCAATAGTCCCCGCCGAAGGATGAGGCGAGGCTGTGGAGCCAACTTGCAAACCCTTCTGTTGATTTATCGCGGAAGGGTTTTTTTTATTATTTCATAAACTTTATCAGGCGCGAAAATATGTATCCCATGTCCGATTCCTTTTATAATATGCCGTTCCGAATTTTTTATTTTTTTATTCATTAAAATCCCATCAGCCAAAGGAGTATATTTGTCTTTATCCCCCCATATTATTACTGTAGGAATTTTTATTTCGGAAAGATATGGCGTTAAATCTTCAGCGATAATATTTTTAAAAGTTTCTCGCATTATCTCATTTTTGCAATTATAATAATCAGACGCGCTAAAAATTTTGTAAAATCCCTTCCTTATTATCCCCCCCTTTTCCAAAGGGGGGTTAGAGCCTGCCCTGAGCGATAGCCGAATGGGGGGGATTTTTCCATGCGAATTATCATCTCGTTTCAACTCTTTATTTTTTTTACCAATCTTCGCAATTATTCCAGCTATTTTTTGCTTGATAGTTTGCGAATGTTTTATCCCCGCGGCATCGCATAGATATAATTTTTTTAGCCACTTAGGATTTTTTGTCGCTATTTTTATGGCAACGCGTCCGCCGAACGAATGGGCTATTAAGAGAATATTCCGCACTTGAGGGGGGCTGGTGGGTGTTAAACTTTTTATCGTAGCACTATTCCCAATCACATCCCTTGCAAATTCTTCTACTAACTCAACATAATTATCAACTTTCCATACCTCGTCCAAGTTGTCGCTTTTTCCGAAAAAAGGAAAATCAAGCGCGTAAATTTCATAATCATTTTTTAAAAACTCGCAAACTTTTTCCCAAGAATCAGAACTCCCGCCCCATCCATGCAATATTAAAAAAATATTTTTCCCCTCCTGAGAGGGGTTAGGGGTACGCAATCTTTCGCCATAATATTTATAATTTATCTCTAAATTTTTTATTTTTATTTTTTGTTCTAACATACTGATATTTCATTCATCAATGCTAAATTTTTTTTAAGTGTTTCTCCAGAAAATTTTTCTTTCAACGCTTTTTGTACTGCTTTTAATGAAATTATATTTGTAGCTTGAGCAAGTTTTAAAGTCATTAAAGTATTTACAATTGGTCTTCCTAGAATTTTTAAAGCTATGCCATTCCCATCTATTCTAATTAGTTTAAAAGTTTTTTTATCTTTTTTTATCTTTAAAATTTCTTCCCTGGCTATTTTACCAGATGAAATTTCTCCAAAATCTTTAAAAATATTTTTTAAATCTTTGCTAGTGTTAATTAAAATTATTCCATTATTTTTTAATCCCTTTAACACATCAACGTTTCCTAAAACCGTTGCGTCTTGAATAATTAAAATGTCTGGCTCTTTAATTTGCTCACGCAAATTTATAAACTTATCATCAATCCGCGCGTAAGCCTCAATCGGAGCGCCCCTGCGCTCTACTCCGAAATATGGAAAAGCTTGGGATTGTTTGCCGTCATAAAAAGCGGCTATGGCGATTAGTTCAGCGCCAGTTACGACGCCTTGTCCGCCTCTGCCATGCAGTCTTATTTCTGTCATATATTTTTATTTTATGTTTAATATAAGAATAATGGGAGTGCCGCCAAATGTTTAGCGCGTCATTCTGAACCCGCTTTAGCGGGTGAAGAATCCCGTGGTTAAGCAGAAAAACGCTGGGATTCTTCGCCCTCCTGGCGCTCGGGCTCAGAATGACGCGACTATTTCAACAGTAATTAAATAGATTTGAATTTTGAGTTGTATTTTTGACTTTTGACTTTTGAGATTTTAAGCCATGTTTATAAAAAAAGTCGGTATAGATTTAGGCACAATGAATACATTAGTTTGTATTCCTAAAAAGGGGATTGTTATTAACGAGCCTTCTGTTGTCGCTATTTCTATAATTGATAAAAAAATTTTAGCGGTGGGAATTGAGGCAAAACATATGCTTGGTAGGACTCCTGATACTATTGTCGCGACTAAACCGTTAAAGGATGGCGTTATCGCTGATTATAAAACAACAGAAGCTATGCTTAGATATTTTATAAATAAAGCTGTCGGCGGGATAAAACTTTTTCGTCCGGAAGTTATGGTCGCTGTTCCAGCTGGGATTACTTCCACTGAAAAAAGAGCGGTTATTGACGCGACTATCGCGGCTGGCGCGAAAGCCGCGTACATTATAAAAGAGCCGATTGTGGCGGCGATTGGAGCGGGCATCCCTATTGGAAGCGCGTCAGGGCATATGATTATTGATATTGGGGGCGGAACTTCAGAAATGGCGGTAATATCTTTAGGCGGTATTGTTGCTTCAACTTCTATCAGGGTTGGCGGGAATAAATTTGACAGCGCTATTTCAAGTTACATAAAGAAAAAATACGGGCTTGCTATCGGAGAGCGCACGGCGGAAGATATAAAGATAAACCTCGGCTCGGCTTTATTTTTAGAAAACAGGCTCACAATGAAAGTGCGCGGACGCGATATGATAACAGGTCTTCCGAGAACGATTGTAGTTAATTCCGATGATGTAACGGAAGCAATCCAAATTGAGCTGGAAGCTATTATTATCGCCGTGAAAAGCGTTTTGCAAAATACTCCTCCGGAATTATCAGCGGATGTTATTGATAAGGGAATGATCCTATCCGGCGGTTCAAGCCTGTTGCGCAATATTGATAAGTTATTATCGCGCGCGACCGGAGTTTCCGCGTATGTCGCGGATGAACCGTTATTATGCGTGGCGAAAGGAACTGGGATCGCGCTGGAAAATTTAGATATGTATAAGCGGAGCTTGCTGGCGACAAAATAAAAATAAAAATTCACCTAATTCACCTAATTTTTAATTCACCTAATCAAATGTCAAATTATAAAATTTCAAAAGTAAAAAAATTTATTTGGAATTTTGTCTTTAACATTTTAATTTTTATTAGGTGAATTAGTTTCTGTTGAAATAGTCGCGTCATTCTGAACCCGAGCGCCAGGAGGGCGAAGAATCCCAGTGTTTTTTTGCTTAGCCACGGGATTCTTCACCCCGCAAGCGGGGTTCAGAATGACGCTGGAGACACTATTTCAAC
>JAZDEU010000066.1:0-29121 GCA_043808545.1 bacterium
TAAAGTTATTAAATTTACTTTAATTTTAGCATAAAATTAACCTTTTTTCCATAGTAACTCTGTGGATAATTTTTATATTTTTAACAGCCATTCGGCTGTTTTTTTATTTTGATGAATTTCCGAATTGGCGACAGTCCCATGGCATCTTTTTCAGGGTCTGAAGCCTTGTTATAATCTAATGCCATCTTTTCCAACTCTTGGATTGTGCCTTGCCGAAAGGCGCGCGAATGTTCAAATGTCTCGCGTCTTACATCCTCATACTTTGGAGCAAAGACCTTATAAAGAAAAAAATCATTACCTTGCACAATCCACATCATCCCAAAAAGTATTATTAAAATACCGAGTACTATTCCAATTCCTTGTTTCATAATATAACCTTCCTTTTTTAGTTGTGCAGTGTTAAAATTATCTTTTAAAAAACATTTTTGTTCCCTATAGTTCTGAAAATTAATGATGGTGGCTATAAGGGAAACTACATCCATTGCTATTAAACCTATAATCACTTTGGTTCTCCACGCCAAAATGGTCACGAATAATCCACCAAGAAACAAAATTAAAAAAATAATCGCCCAAATTAGGTTAATTCGTTGCTGTTGAAATAGTCGCAAAACTCGGGTCAAGGGACCCGAGCTACCCTAAAAAATGTGTTAGGGTAGAGCAGGGTCCCTTGACCCTGCGTTCTGCTTTTATACTATTTCAACGGACACTAATTCGCATAAATCGAAAAATGTCGTTTTTTATTTCTTGTTTCCATCTATGCAAAACTTTATTATTTATAATCTTCATTTTGCAATCCCCACCCCCTTTCTAAAAAAAGGTTAGATTAAAGTTAGTTGATTTTTCAAAGAACGAATACAAGAGATAATTAAAGCAGATAAGCTAAATTTTGTCAACATTTAAAAATGTAACTGCTCACTAACTATTTATTTTAGCTAAAACTGCGTTATTTAATTTCCCCCTGCCTGCGCAGGCGGGAAGCAGGAGGTTGTGGTGTTTTAATAAATTTTACCTTTTATCTTTTAACCTTGAATAAAAAAAGCCAGTCTCTATAATGAGTCTGGCTCTTTTTAAATTTATAACTATACCCGTTCAGCAATTTCTCTTTTTAATTTTTCAAAAAATTCATCCTTTGTCATCTCTATAATTTCTTTCTGTCCGCGAACATTGATATGCAGTTTGTCCGAGCTGATTTCCTTATCGCCAATAACTAAAATGTATGGGATTTTTTCCGTTCTCGCTTTGCGGATTTTATTTCCAACAGTCTCATCATTCGCGTCTAATTCAATTCTGATATTTTGCGCTCTAAATTCATTCGCTAAATTTTTGCAATGTTCAATATGTCCTTCTCTAACAGAAATAATTTTAACTTGAACTGGAGAAAGCCATAGCGGAAACGCGCCGGCGTAATGTTCTATTAAAAATGCCATCGTTCTTTCAATACATCCGATTGAAGAACGATGAATAACCATTGGCCTTTGTTCCATTCCTTCCTTATCTGTATAAATCATTTCAAACCGTTCTGGCAAAGCAAAGTCAATTTGCACAGTAAACGCTGTATCTTCTTTTCCATTCACATTTCTTAGCTGGACATCTAATTTCGGTCCGTAAAAAGCCGCTTCTCCGTCTGCTTCAACATATTTTAATTTCAGCTTATCTAATATTTTTTTCATAGCTTTTTGCGTCGCGTCCCATGACGCAGGATCGTCTATATATTTCCCTTTATTGGCAGGATCCCATTTTGAAAATCGGTACCAAAAATCGGTTATTCCTAATGTCTTCATTCCGTATTGGATTAAATCAACTACTTGTTCAAATTCTTCTTCAACCTGATCTGGGCGGCAGATAATATGAGAGTCAACTAAAGAAAACGCCATAACCCTGATAAGTCCTGTTAATTCTCCAGATTGTTCCTTCCTATATTGATGCGCTATTTCCGCATATCGCAAAGGAAGGTCGCGATAACTTCTCGGGCGCGAAGTATAAATCATAAATTGGTGCGGACAAGTCATCGGACGCAAAACATATTCTTCGCCGTCAACATTCATCGGCGGATACATACTATCTTTATAATGTTCCCAGTGTCCAGACTTTTTATATAACTCAACTTTTGCCATGTCTGGAGTATAAGTTCTTAAATATCCTCGTTTCGTTTCTTCGTCAACTATAAATCGTTCTAATTCTTGGCGGATAACAGATCCCTTGGGAGTTAAAAGCGGCAACCCTTTCCCGACTAAATCTGAAAAAACAAATAAATCTAATTCTTTCCCCAACTTCCTATGATCGCGCTTTTCCGCTTCTTCTAACATAATCAAATATTTTTCTAATTCTTCCTTTGTGTTAAATGCGACTCCATAAACGCGCTGAATCATTTTATTCTTTTCATCGCCGCGCCAGTACGCGCCGGCAAGTCTCGTTAATTTAAAAGCATCTGGGTTTATTTCGCCAGTGGATTTTAAATGCGGGCCTTTGCACATATTTATAAATTCGCCTTGTTGGTAAAATGAAATTTCGGAGACGCGATCAATCGCGTCTCTGCAACCATTTTTTAAATCTTCCGCCAGTTCCGCTGTATAAATATAATTTTTTTCATTTAAAAATTTAATCCCTTCATCAATCGGCATAACTTTTTTTTCAATGGGTAAATTTTCGGCGATAATTTTTCGCATCTCTTTTTCTATTTTAGGAAGATCCTCGGGTGTTAGCTGGAATACACACCCCTGACCACTCTCTAGTGGGGAACTAACACCCGTTTTTGTGGAATTGGGGATGTCTATATCATGATAAAACCCATTTTCAATCGCAGGACCGACTCCGGGAATAGCGCCGTATAATCTGGCGAGCGCCTGCATTAAAATGTGGGCGAGAGAATGTCGTAAGATTTCTAATTGTTCGTTTTTGTTAGCCATATATTTAGGTTGTCATCTTTTATTTTGTCATCCCGAGCATAATTTCACATTGTCATCCCGAGCGTAGCCGAGGGATCCCTCCACTGCGGTCGGGATGACAAACAACTGCGGTCGGGATGACAATCCAATTTTTAATTGGAATGACAGATTAAATTATTATTTCAAATTTTACAACTTTACGAACTTTATAACTTTACAAACTTTTAACTTTTAACTAAATAATGCCTGTTGAAATAGTCGCTGACTTGAAGGCGACAGCTCGAGCTGTCGCCTTCGTTAAGTGAAAAAATATTTTGCAAATTAACTATTTCAACAGCAACTAAATAGCCCCATCTTATTACACCAAAAAAATATTTCAGTATAATAGGACGGGGCTTGTGCCTCGCGGTTCCACCTATTTTCCCCGCATATGCGAGGCTCTTTTGAAATTTTTTAGCTTAGTCCTTTTGACAGGGTAGAGGGCATAAGATTTTATGCCCTTACTATGGTTGGTAGTCATAGCAATCGCTAATAAGTTAATGTTGAAATAGTCGCAAAACTCGTGTCAAGGGACCCGAGCTACCCTAAAAAATGTGTTTAGGGTAGAGCAAGGTCCCTTGACCCTGCGTTCTGATTTTATACTATTTCAACAGACACTAATAAGTATATATTAGCAAATCAGCAGAAAGTGTCAAGACTAAGATTAAGAATTTTAAGATGGTGTTTTATTAGGGACGGGATATAAAAGTTTTTATTTTTTATTTTGTTTTACCCCCTTTCATTGTTTTTGCGGCTGAGGATTGCCTTTCCTGCCACAGCAAGGGAAGTGGGAAGACCTGTGGCCGTTCTACTGTGCCTGCTCAGTCCTGCCCGGCTTTGCCTGCGACACAGCTCAAACCCAAATCCTCGCTATATCCGACATGGGATGAGGTTAAGGCATTGGGCAAAGGCAGATGGATCATCGCAGGACCGGAAGCGGCTAAAGTAATGACTGACTGTTATAGTCAGCCAAAAAAGAAAATAAAGAAGTGGCAGGTCTGGGAATTAGGTGGGGCGAACCACCTAAGGTTCTGCGGGAAGTTTAGCGCCCCATCGGGCGATCCAAGCTTTGATGTAGACTCACCCATCCATGGATATGATAAAAAGGGATGGGTAATTATCTTTACCCTGGATGGGGATGGGAAGGAAGGAAATTATCCTCGGCTTATAGCTTGGAAGGGGGGAGGATTCTATGAGTGGGGAGAAAAAATCAAATTTTCTTGGAAGGGGGTGAAATAGGGTTCACTGACTGACGGAAGTCAGGAAAAGGGGAGAATCATAACAATGTTCTCCCCTTCTTTTATTTCACTGAAAAATAAGAGAAGTAGTGGTAGAATGAATTTAGTTATAAAGTTAAAAGTTCGTAAAGGTGAAAAAATATGGATGCTATTTTAAATATTATAAAAAAAATAATCCCGAAGGGCATACTAAAAAGGATTTTACCAGTATATCATATCGGCTTAGCGTATTTTGCCGCTTTTTGGTATGGGCATCCGTCGGAAAAAATGATAGTTATCGGAGTAACTGGAACTAACGGAAAGTCAACTACTACAGAGTTTATTGCTAGAGTATTGGGATACACGAATCAACACGAATATGAACACGAATCAACACTAAAAAATATTAGTAAACACAAATGTGAACACGAATTAACGCGAAAAAATAAGGTTGGGTTTACATCCACGGTGAAATTTAAAGTGGGGGATAGAGAATGGCTGAATGATAAAAAAATGACAATGGTCGGGAGATTTCAATTGCAAAAATTATTGCGTGATATGGTAAAAGCTGGATGCAAATATGCTGTAATAGAAACATCATCAGAAGGCGTTAAACAGTTTCGCCATAAGGGAATAAATTATGATTATTTAGTTTTTACTAATTTAACTCCAGAGCATATTGAATCGCATGGGAGTTTTGAAAATTATAAAAATGCTAAACTGGAATTGTTTAGGCATTTGGAGAAGCGCAGGAAAAAGAAATTTGAAATTAGAAATTTGAAATTAGAAATTCTCAAGGTAATTATTGCAAACGGGGATGATAAATATGTTAGCGAGTTTTTAAATTTTAAGGTTGATAAAAAGGTTGTGTATGGGGTGGATTCGCCGCAATTAGGCTCCACAGCCCCCGCTGAGGCGGGGGACAATGGAGCCGCCATTGAAGAGGCGCTGCCTCGTCTCTACAGAGCGGAAAATGTGAAACTAGATAAAACTGGGACATATTTTAATTTAGATGGCGCGGAGTTTAAATTAAATATGCTTGGCAGGTTTAATATATATAATGCGATGCCAGCTATTATTATCGGGGAGAATGAAGGTATGAAACTGGAAGAAATAAAGGAAGCGCTGGCAGATGTAAAAGGAGTTCCGGGCAGGATGGAATTTATTGATGAAGGGCAGGATTTTACTGTTTTAGTGGATTATGCGCCGGAACCGGAGTCAATGAAAAAATTGTATGAAACTGCGCGGGAGATAAATATGGGGGTAAAAAAAATAATTCATGTCTTAGGATCTTGCGGAGGCGGACGCGATAAGGCGCGGCGGCCGATTCTGGGTCGCATTGCGGCGGAGAATGCTGATATAGTAATTATTACAAATGAAGATCCGTATGATGATGATCCGATGGAGATTATTGAGGAGGTGGCGGGAGGGGCGTTCTCAATAAAACAAGAAAACAAAAAAACAAAAAAACAAGAAAATAATAAAGTGTTTAAAATTTTAGACAGGCGGGAGGCGATTCGGAAAGCTTTGGAACTTGCAAAATCCGGTGATTTAGTTTTAATAACTGGCAAGGGTTCGGAGCAAGCGATGTGTGTTGCTGGCGGAAAAAAAATTCCTTGGGATGATAGGGATGTGGCAAGAGAGGAAATTTTTAGAATCAGGAATTATGATTCATGATTCATAATTGTTTTGGCTTATTTTAGCCCTTTAAATATCTATTGACATTTTTATAGATATTTGTTAAGATTGAAAGACTTTGGATAATAATTTATTTAAAAATAAATATTATATCCTGCACCTATTACGCGTAATCTGAAGAAGAAGTTGTCTTAGAATGTAAAAAAAAGCTGTTTTAGGTTTAGGTGTTTAAGGATTGATACAAAAATTTGCTTAAACACTCAAGCTTTAGGGATGGGAACAAAAATGAAAGATCAAATATAATAGTTTAGGAAAGCCTTATAAAAAAGGAGGTTTTTTGTGTTTTTTTTGCATTTTAGTTTGTAAGATGAGTTTATTTAATTTAAAATAATAAAAACATTTTTTAATGTAGAGGAATTCCAATACTTATCCGTAATCAGTGAAAATCCGTCGGTAATCTGTGTTAATCTGTGTGAGCGCTGATTAACACGGATGAGACTGAAATACACGGAACACGGATAGAAAGTATGTGTTTTCTTATTTTATGACCTTAATAAAAAGAGAAACTTTTAATAAAGAATTCCTTCCAAAATCATTTCAATTTCCTAATTTAATAGAGGTGCAGCTCAATTCTTATAAATGGTTTATTAAGGAAGGGCTTCGGGAGTTATTAGAAGAAGTTTTTCCTATTAAGGATACTTCTGACAGAGGTCTTCAGCTTAAATTTTTAGATTATTATTTTGATGAGCCTAAGTTTAGCGAGACAGAGAGTAAAAATAGAAATGCCACTTTTGAAGCGCCTTTAAGAATAAAGGCATCGCTGGAAAGTAAAAAAGGCTTCAAAAGAGAACAAGAGGTTTATTTAGGAGATTTTCCTTTAATGACAGATAAAGGAACTTTTATTATTAACGGTATCGAACGAGTTGTAATTTCCCAGATTGTAAGATCATCAGGGGTATTTTTTTCTTGCAATATTTTTAAAGATAAGAAATATTATAACGCCAAAATAATTCCTAATAGAGGCGCGTGGCTTGAGATAGAAACAGATTTTAATAATGTTATATGGATAAAAATAGACAGAAAAAGAAAAGTCGCGGTCACAAGTTTACTCCGCGCTTTTGGATATGAAAGCGATGAAGAACTATTAAATTTATTTAAAGACTCGGAAAAAGATTCAAAAGAAACTTATATAGAAAACACAATTAAAAAAGACATCGCGAAAGATAAAGCCGAAGGATTAAAGGAAGTTTATAAAAGAATCCGTCCAGGAGACTTAGCTTCAGCGGATAATGCCAAAGGTCTTATTTACGCGATGTTTTTTAATTTTGACAGATATGATTTCGGGAAAGTCGGACGATATAAATTAAACCAAAGATTCGGCGGAAGTTTAAAACATAAAGACATAAACGGTAAGGAAAACAGGATATTGGCGCGCGAAGATTTAATAAATATAATAAGAGAAATAATAAGATTTAATATAACCCAGGATGAACCTGATGATATTGATCATTTAGGAAATAGAAGAATACGAGCTGTCGGCGAGTTGATACAAAATAAATTCAGAATTGGGTTAACTAGAATGGAAAGAATAACAAGAGATAGAATGAGCACAATGGATTTAGAAACTTTAACTCCAAGCAAGCTTATAAACGCAAGACCGGTTATTGGCGTAGTACGCGAGTTTTTTATGTCCAGCCAATTATCCCAGTTTATGGATCAGACAAATCCTTTGAGCGAGCTTGAACACAAACGAAGAATTTCCGCCATGGGGCCGGGAGGAGTTTCAAGAGAAAGAGCTGGATTTGATGTCCGCGATGTGCATACAACCCATTATGGAAGAATATGTCCGATTGCGACTCCTGAAGGACCGAACATCGGTTTAGTCGGTCATTTGTCAACTTACGCGAGAGTGAATGATTATGGTTTTATAGAAACTCCATATAGAGTAGTTCTTCATGACATAGAAAATAAAGCCGCGATAACGGAAGGAGAGATATTAAGGGATGATATTGATGAATTGCATCTTAAAGCAGGGACAAAAATAACAAAAGACATAGCGAACAGGTTGGAAAAAATAAAATTAGATAAAGTCCCGATAAAACCAAGGGTTACCGATGAATTAGTTTATTTGGAAGCCTTTGACGAGGAAAAAAAAGTCACGACAGCCGCGACTACTCCGATAGACGAGAATGGATATTTTATAGGAGAAAAAGAGGAAGTGCGCTATCATGGTCAGCCTAGCATCGCTAATGTCCATACAATAGACTATATGGATGTAGCGCCAAACCAAATTGTGAGCGTTGCGACATCGCTAATTCCTTTCTTAGAACATGATGACGCGGTTCGCGCTCTTATGGGAACAAACATGCAACGGCAGGCTGTTCCTTGCATTATTCCAGAAGCTCCGATTGTTGGAACTGGAATGGAGTCGCAGGCGGCGAAAGATTCAGGACATTTAATAATAAATAGAGAACATGGAAAAATTATAGAAGTTGACGCTTCTAAAATACAGGTATTATCCGATAACGGCGGAGTTGAAACATATAATTTAGATAAATTCGCAAGATCTAATATTTCAACATGTATAAATCAGCATCCTTTAATTGAAAAGGGCGATAAAGTTAAAAAAGGAGACATTTTAGCGGATGGAGCCGCTATGGATAAAGGAGAATTAGCGCTTGGGCATAATGTTTTAGTTGCGTTTATGCCTTATGAAGGATCTAATTATGAAGATGCTATTATTCTTTCCGAGAGGTTAGTGCAGAAAGATTTTTATACTTCTATTTATATAGAAGATTATATGATTGATGTTCGCGATACGAAATTAGGACCGGAAATAGTTACTTCTGATATCCCGAATATCGGAGAAGAAAAATTAAAAGATTTAGATGAAGAAGGCGTAATAAGAGTCGGAGCGAATGTTTTTTCCGGCGATATTTTAGTCGGTAAAATTACTCCAAAAGGAGAGACAGAACTTTCCGCGGAAGAAAAATTATTAAGAGCTATTTTTGGAGAAAAGGCGAGAGATGTGAGAGATACTTCGATGTATTTAGAGCATGGCGAACATGGAAAAGTAATCGGAGTAAAAGTATTTTCAAGAGACGCGGGAGATAAATTAGCCGCGGGTATAATAAAAACGATACAAGTTACTATCGCTAATTTAAGAAAAATTCAAGTTGGAGACAAGATGGCGGGACGGCATGGAAATAAAGGCGTTATTTCTAAAATTGTTCCAGTAAGCGATATGCCTTATACAGAAGACGGGCGTCCCGTTGATATAATTTTAAGTCCTTTGGGAGTTGTTTCCCGTATGAACTTAGGGCAAATTTTAGAAACTCATCTAGGTTTAGCCGCTCATAAATTAGGCTACAAGGTGCAAAGTGTTGTTTTAAACGGAATTTCCGAGAAGACAATAAGAAAAGAATTAGTCAGAGCCGGTTTTCCTGAAGATGGGAAAATGCAACTATATAACGGAAAAACCAGCGAGCCGTTTGATCAAAGAACTACAGTTGGATATATATATATGTTGAAATTAAATCATATGGTGGAAGATAAGATCCATCAGAGATCAATCGGGCCGTATTCTTTAATAACGCAACAGCCGTTAGGCGGAAAAGCGCAATTCGGGGGTCAGCGTTTCGGAGAGATGGAAGTTTGGGCGCTAGAAGCTTACGGCGCGGCGCATACTTTGCAGGAAATTTTAACTATAAAATCGGACGACGTAGCAGGCCGCGGGAAAGCTTATGAAGCTATTATTAAGGGCGAGAAAATTCAGAATATAAATATGCCGGAATCGTTTAATGTATTAGTGCGCGAGCTGAAGGGGTTGGGAATTGATGTGGAGTTAGTGGGGAAGAAGGAGGGGGAAGAAATTGGTAATTAGTGAATTGGTAATTAGTAAATTGGTAATTTGTGTCCCGTCAGAGTCTCCTTGTAATCAAGGGACTCCGACGATTTAAATACGATTTAAGAAATATGGAAAATTTAGTTACAACGCATATCGCGGCTGGCGCAGTAATAAAGAAAGATGGAAAGTATTTATTAGTGCAGGAGAAGAAGCCAATAGCTTATGGGCTTTGGAACTGGCCGGCGGGACGCGTTGAAATCGGAGATTCAATTGAGAAAACTGCGATAAAAGAAGCGCGGGAAGAAACTGGATTTAATGTGGAATTGATTAGAAAACTGGACATTTTTCAAGACAGCGTTAATGTCGCGCCTAGGCATGCGTTTGAGGCGAAAATTATCAGCGGAGAATTAAAATATCCAGATGATGAAATTTTAGACGCGAGATGGTTTACTGTTGAGGAGATAAAAGGTATGGAAGATAAGTTAAGGGGGGAGTGGATTCTTGGCGCGATTAGTATTATGGAGAAATAAAAAATTTTTTAATATGAAAATAGATAAAACAGATAAAGGGAAGAGACGGAATAATTATGCGTTTATAGATGGGCAGAATTTGTATTTAGCGATTAAGGAATTAGGATGGAAAATAGATTACAAGAGGTTTAGAATATATCTTAAAGAAAAGTATAAAGTTGAAATAGCTTATATGTTTATGGGTTTTTTGCCAGACAATCAGGAAATGTATAGTTTTTTGCAAAGCGTGGGATATGTATTAGTATTTAAGCCGATTGTATTTAATGAAGATGGATATGTAAAAGGAAATTGCGATGCGGAACTTGTATTGCAGGCAATGGCGGATATAGAAAAATATGATCAAGCTATTATCGTTAGTGGCGACGGAGATTTTTATTGTTTAGCAAAATATTTAGATAATAAAAACAAGCTTGGGAAAGTGCTTGCTCCTTCAAAAGAAAATTGTTCATCATTGCTTACTAAGATAGCTGGAAGAATGATTGGAAAAAAAGTTACATTTGTTAGTGATTTACGTAATAAAATAGAGTATAAAAAAACGCCCCATAAGGACGAAACCTTATAGGGGATTTTTTGAATGGTAACTACCTTATTAGTATAACATATAATTAAAATATGTCAAGCTGTGAAATTAATTACAAACATAAAAATTTAGAAGAATTGACTGAGATGAGTATTATGTTAGGAGACAAAGAAGGAATAAAAAAATTTTAAAATAATAAATTTATGGCGAGTATAATAAGTGGCCTATTGATAGGTTTTGTAAATAATTCTTGGACGGAGCGCATAGGCGCCTCATTTATATGGGGTGTCGTCATTATGGTTTATACGGCGATTGTGGAACAAAATAAACGAGACATTTTTATAATAAACGCAGAAAAGCATAATAAAAAAGCTAAATTTGGCATATCCCATAAACAAGCTTTTTATTTTATAGAATATATGACGGCAAGTTCTACAGCATTGGTTTTTTCAATTTTAGCGGGTGTTATCAAAATTTTATTTTAATTGACGAATATTTCGATGAAACCGTGCTAAATTGTCACGGTTTGAAAATGATTGTTTCTGATGGAAAAATGCGCGGTTGGAATTAGAACAAAAAACTGGTAAAAAAGTTGTGAGCGGGAATAATTTTTTATCATCTGAAAAGAAAAACAAAGAATTAAAATAAAGAAATGTAAGAATTATTCATGCTATAAAATCGTAAAAAATATTGAAGATGTTGGAAATCCAATAGAACCTCATGATAATTCCGAATCTAATGAATTTGGGAAAGGAGTGGCAAAAAATTATAATAAGGTTAAAAAATTATTGGAAGTATGAACTTTAAAAATAAATTTAAGAAAATATTATTAAGTTTAGGGGTTATTCTGATAGTGATATGCGTAATAGTAGTTGTTAAAATTCTTTATTATTCAAATATTGATGATGTTCAAAAAGCAGATGCGATAGTCGTGTTGGGAGCTGCGCAATGGAATGGAATTCCAAGCCCTGTTTTAAAAGCGCGATTAGATCATGCTTTTTCCCTTTTCAAAAAAGGATTTTCTTCCGAATTTATTTTAACTGGCGGAATAGGGGAAAAAGAAAGTATTTCTGAAGCGCAAGCCGGCAAAGATTATTTAATAAAAAATGGTGTTGATAGTAAAGATATTTTTATAGAAGAGAGTGGGAGAACATCATTGCAGAGTTTAATTGAGGTAGATCGGATTATGGGGGAACAAAATTTCAAGTCAATAATTTTAGTAAGCGATGGTTTCCATATGACGCGCATTAAAAAGATGTCGAAAGATTTAGAAATAAAGTCTTTTGTCTCACCCGTAAGAGAAAGTAGTATAAGCAGTAATTATGTGAAATGAAAATATGTTATGAGAGAAGTTTTTGTTTATATAATGTATCTGTTATTTAAGATGTAAAGCAATCAGCGATGATGTTTCTCTGCTAGGCGGGTTATTAGTGAATAATGTAAAGAATAGTTGATATTATATAGTTTTAAAATACGCCAAGGACAATGAAAAATATGGCAATAGAAAAAGATTAAAAAAATGTTTTATTGTTTTATTGTTTTATTGTTTTTTTGAATATGTCTGAAGTATTAAAAACCTTTGATTTTGAGGGCATTAGGCTTCGCGTCGCTTCTCCTGAACAGATAAAAAAATGGGGATATGGAGAGGTAACAAAGCCTGAAACCGTTAATTACAGAACGCAAAAACCGGAAAAAGACGGATTATTTTGCGAAAGGATTTTTGGACCTTCCAAGGATTGGGAATGTTATTGCGGAAAGTACAAAAAAATAAAATATAAAGGCATAATTTGCGATAAATGCGGCGTTGAAGTTACTCGCAGTTCTGTTCGCCGCGAGAGAATGGGGTATATTGATCTTGCTTCGCCGGTTTCGCATATTTGGTTTTTGCGCGGAGTCCCTTCTAAAGTAGGGTTAGTTTTAGATTTATCTCCAATGAGCTTAGAAAAGGTAATATATTTCGCTGGATTTATAATTACAAAAGTTGATAATGCGCAAAAGGAATCGACAATAATGGAAATAAGAGAAGAATATAAAAGGAAAAAGAAGGAAATAAAAGGCGAGTTTAAAAAGAGGAAAGATGAGGTTATAAGAAAATTTGAGGCGCAGGAAATAAAAGAAGACGCGAAAGATACTAATTTAGATTTATTAGATAAAGAAGAGGAAGAAAAGGATTTAGAATTGGACGGAAAATTAAATGAAGCTTTAGCGGAGTTAAATGAGATTAAAAAATATAAAGTAATTTCAGAAAATAGCTATCAAGAATTAGCTTTAAAATATGGACATATCTTTGAAGCAAATATTGGCGCGGAAGCTGTCAGGGAATTATTAGAGGAGATAAATTTAGAAAAATTGGCGGGTGAATTAGAAAAAGAGCATGAAGACGCAAAAGGAAATAAAAAAGAAAAGCTGATAAAAAGAATAAAATTATTAAGAAATTTAATAAAGAATAATATAAGGCCTGAATGGATGGTGCTTACTGTTGTTCCTGTTATCCCTCCGGATTTAAGGCCTATGGTTCCATTAGACGGAGGAAGATTTGCGACTTCTGATCTTAATGATTTATATAGAAGAATTATAAATAGAAATAATCGGCTTAAACAATTGATTGAACTTAACGCGCCGGAAGTTATTTGCCGCAATGAAAAAAGAATGCTTCAGGAAGCGGTTGACGCTTTGATTGATAACTCTGCCCGCCAAGGAAAAACTGTCGTCGCTTCAACCGGACAAAAGAGAATGCTTAAATCTTTAGCGGATATGTTAAAGGGAAAGCAAGGAAGATTCAGGCAGAATTTATTAGGAAAAAGGATTGATTATTCAGGACGAAGCGTTATTGTTGTCGGTCCGAATTTAAAATTGCATCAATGCGGTATTCCTAAAACAATGGCTTTAGAATTATTTAAGCCGTTTATTATAAGCAAGCTCATAAAACGCGAGTTAGTCCACAATGTCAGAAGCGCTAATAAATATATTGAAGCGGGGCATAATGAAGTTTGGGAT
Source organism: bacterium (assembly GCA_043808545.1). Lineage (GTDB taxonomy): Bacteria > Patescibacteriota > Patescibacteriia > JAZDEU01 > JAZDEU01 > JAZDEU01. The sequence goes on from JAZDEU010000066.1 coordinate 13,674, forward strand.
ATTTTAGAAGACATTATAAAAGATGCTTATGTATTTTTAAATCGCGCTCCGACCTTGCATAGATTAGGAATTCAGGCTTTTAAACCCAAATTAATTGAAGGAAAAGCGATACAGGTTCATCCTATGGTTTGCAGCGCTTTTAATGCTGATTTTGACGGAGATCAAATGGCTGTGCATGTTCCTTTAACTGAAGAATCCAGAGCGGAAGCGAGAGATATAATGCTTTCCACGAATAATTTATTAAAGCCTGCTACGGGCGACCCTGTAACCCAGCCTAACCAAGATATTGTTTGGGGGATTTTTTATATGACAGTTCCGCTTAGGAATGGAAGTTGGGTTATAGGAACAGAAGAAGCATCTTCAAAAAAACAAGAAAACAATAAAACAATAAAACAAAAAGAAGAAAAGAAAGAAAACATAAGATATTTTTCAAGTTTTAAGGAATCAATAATTGCTTATAATTTAGGAAATATAAAACTTCAAGAGGAAATCGGCGTTTATAATAATAAAGAAGAATTGCTTTATACGACTGTCGGGAGAATATTATTCAACGAATTATTGCCGGAAGAGATTGGATTTTTAAATAAAACGATGGATAAAAAATCGTTAGGTCAAATTGTAACAAATGTTATCAGCATCTGCGGAACAGAGCGCGCGGTAATATTATTAGATGCTTTAAAGGATACGGGTTTTAAATATTTAACTTTTTCAGGTCTTTCATGGGCGATGAGCGATACTCCTTATGTGGAAGGCAAAGGGAAACTTATAAAAGATGTAGAAAAGCAGGTTGAGGAAGTCCATGAACAATATGAGACTGGTCTTTTAACATTCAATGAAAGGCATTCAAAAATTATAGAATTATGGAGCGGAGCAAAAGACAGAATTGTGGTTATGTGCAAAAAGAAATTAGCAGAGAGTTTTATAGAAAGCCAAAACCCGATCTATTCTATGATTGAGTCAAAAGCCAGAGGAACATGGGGGCAATTAATTCAAGTTATCGGTATGAAAGGGTTAGTAACTAATCCAGGCGGAAGAATTATAGAACTTCCTGTCAAAGGAAATTTTAAAGAAGGCGTTGATGTTTTAGAATATTTTATTTCTACTCATGGAGCTAGAAAAGGTCTTTCTGATACCGCGCTTCGTACTGCTAATGCGGGGTATTTAACCAGAAGGCTTGTGGATGTCGCGCAAGACATTATAATAAATGAAGAAGATTGCAACGATACGGAAGGGATTGTTTTAACAAGGAAAGAGAGCGAGGAGATGGGTGAAAATTTAGAAGATAGAGTTTGGGGAAGATTTTTAGCGGAAGACGCGGTTGATTCAAAAACTGGCAAAGTCGTTATAAAAACTGGCGAGATTATTGATGAGGCGAAGAGAGAGATATTCAAACAATTAAATCTTGATCAAATAAAAATAAGATCGGTATTAACATGCAAATGCGTAAGAGGAATATGCAGAAAATGCTATGGCTATGATTTAGGTTATAATAAGGTTATAAAATTAGGAATTGCCGCTGGTATTGTCGCCGCGCAAAGTATTGGAGAACCTGGGACCCAGCTTACTATGAGAACCTTCCATACTGGAGGAGTTGTAGGATCTGATATTACGCAAGGGTTGCCTAGAGTTGAGGAAATTTTTGAAGTGAGGCCGCCAAAAAGAAAGGCGTTTCTATCTGAAGTTAGCGGAGGCGTGTCCATAGAAGAGGCTAAGAAAACAATAGAGGATAAAGATGGAAATATAATTATGCAAGGTATGCCTGGGCAAAAAATTATCAGGGTAAGATATAATGGGATTGAAGAAGATTGTTATGATTTTAAAGCTAAAGATAAAATAGATATAAAAGTAAAAGATGGAGAAGAAGTTAAGAAGGGAGATGTTTTATTCTCTGATGATAAGGAAAAGAAAGTATTGGTAAAAAGAAAAGGAATGGTAAAAATGGAAGATAATAAAATAAAAGTTTTAGTAGAAGCGGAATGCGTAAAAGAATATATAATTCCAAAGGGATATGTTTTATATGTTAAAGACGGAGATGTCGTAGAAGCTGGGACTCAGCTTACTGAAGGAAGTTTAGACCTTCATCAGCTTTATAAAATGCGCGGAAGGCTTGAAGCTCAAAGATATATTATTCGCGAAATTCAGCATGTTTATTCTTCTCAAGGTCAGCCTTTGAATGATAAACATATTGAAATAATCGCGCGCCAGTTATTTTCCAAAGTTATTGTTGAGGAATCGGGTGATACGCTTTGTCTTCCGGGAGAAATTATGGATATAACGGAGGTGCAGAAAATAAATCAAGAAATGGAAGAGCAAGGGAAGATTCCTGCAAAAGTAGAAGAACTTTTATTAGGTATGACAAAAGTATCGTTATCAACAAAGAGCTTTTTATCAGCGGCGTCTTTCCAAGAGACATCACGCGTTTTAATTAACGCGGCGGTTAGCGGAAAGATAGATTATTTGGAAGGATTGAAAGAGAATGTTATTATCGGACGGCTTATTCCTACGGGAACTGGTTTTAGGGGAAAAAGATAATATAAACTAAGTTATGGACATCACATTATGACTCCGCTCTCCATAAACTGTAAAAATTGCGAATAGCTTGTTTTTCGTTCAGGAAAATCCTCTATATATCTACTGATATTTATGCGGTTTTCCTAAACTGCAAAACTTCGCTATTCATCAATTTTTCCTAGTTTCTAAGCGCATTTTCATAATGTGATGCCCATAGGCAACTGTTGAAATAGTCGTAAATTGTCATTCCGACCGAACGAACCAGACGCGAGAAACGGCTAATTCGTGAGTGGAGGAATTTTTTGTTTAAGACAAATTTGGTGCTATCGACAGATTAATCCACTTCGGTCGGAATGACAAAAAACATTATTTCAACAGCCTCTAATTATATGCGAATTAACATTGATCAAAGCGCTTGCATAGAATGCGGCACTTGCAATGCGACATGTCCGAAGGTATTTAACCTTAATGAAGAGGGGAAGGCTTATGTTATTGAAGGCGCGGATTTAGACGCAAATTTGCAATGCATAAAAGAAGCGGTTAATATCTGCCCTGCGCAGGTTATTATTATGGTTTAGACACCGCACTACGAACGCGGCACATACGAATGTGGGAAATATGGAAGAATAGCATTGAGTGGGATGAATTGGGGGCAGATAGCGAATGTGAATATTCCATTTTTTTTGTTTTATGTGATATAATAATATTAAGTTATCCACACTTTGACTTTTTATATATTATAATACAAAGTTTTTTTAATTAGAAGGAGGAGTATGACGGAAATAATTTTAAAATTAATTGAACAATTAAATAGTTCTGTTTTTATGTTATTTGGTCTTTTGCTTGTAGCGTTTTGCGCTATTTTTAAAATAGGCGGAATGGCGTCCAAATTTAAAAATTTCGAAAAGGATAGAGATAAAACAAGCGATTCACTAGACCCATAAAAAATAATGTGGCAAAAATAAACGCCACTGTTGATTTATTATACAAAGCGCATTTAGCGACGATACAATCAAGAAGTCCTGTAAGTTTGAGTGATTTAGGGAAAAAGATTTCCGATGATTTAAAATTAGAAATTAAAGTAAATGATCATTGGCAGAAAATTAAAAGCGAAATAATGAAAAATAATCCTTCTAATCCTTATGATATACAAGTAATTACTTTAAAAGTGGCGCAAGATTGTTTTGACAAGTTTTTTATAGAAAAAGAGAAAGAATAAATAAAATTATACGCCTATAAAATAGGAATGGATTTAATGCAGATATACCCTATTATAGGGATTATTTCTAGAGATAGAATATTAAAAGAAATGAATATTTCTATAGATGATATTGATAATCATTCTCCAGAAAAATAGACATAGAAAATGATAAAAACACCCTGCATATGGGTGTTTTTTGTATGAAAAAATAAGGTGGCGAAGTATCGTCTATTTTTATTCTATTTCCACAATTATCATCGGACTTTCATAATTTTGCCAGTCAATAACGCCTCGCGCGTAGAGGAGATATTCTCCTTTTTTTATATCCTTCGGATTTATTTTATATGTCCAATATGTGTAATATCCATAATTATTTAATGCGTCAAATTTATAATCTATTTCAGGCGTTTCTAAATTATCAATAATAAAAATAACAGAATCCAGTGGATTATTACAACTTGCGGAAAGCATTTTTTCATTGGATATTTTTTTTCCATTTTCAATCCCGCTTAATTTTAAGTCATATTTAAACCAATTATTTTCTTCTGTTTTTTCGGTAATATTTTCTTTTTGTTCATCAGCTTTTTTATCATCTGGAGTTTGCTGCATGGAGGGATCTGGCCGCGATGTTATTGATTGTTCTCCCGTATAATTTTTTATTATTTTCACTGGCAGGTCTTCTTTTCTTATTATTTTTTTATCAGATGTACCAGCGACTTTTCCCTCTAGGATTGCTTGCGTTTCAGGCTCTCCAGTTTCGGATGCGGCAAGATTATTATTTATCGTATCATAAATATTTGAAAGGGCTTTTACAACAGCGTTAAGGATTTGCGTATTTGCTTCTGTTGTTGTAGCTTGCGCGTTGGCAGCAGATTCATTGCTGCTGGTTGCGATTTCCGCAATAGCTTGCTCTGTTTTTCCCATTTCTATTTTTTCCTGTTCTTTTTTTTCTTCAGATTTTTTTTCAGTAATAACCGCCTCATTATTTTTTTTCGTTAAGATGCTAGGAGCTGGCGCGCCATTGCCGTCATTTTCAATTTTTATTTTAGCCGCATCCTGAAATTGCAGGTTTCCATTATGGGCGAATGTTTTTATTGTATAGTTTCCATTTACTATTTCCATACTATTAAGATAATAGCACCATTCATTTGTCGCATTTTCAAAAAATGCTTTAACTGTTTTCATAGAACCATCTGTATTATTTTTTATAATAAAATCAACATTGGACGCTTTTCCGAATGTTTTAGCTGATATTTTTGCTATTCCGTTAATTGATGATTCTTCTTGAGCGGGTTTTACAATATTAACGCCCGTCAAGCCATTTTCTGTTTTTATATAAGCGTAAGATTTTATTCCTGCCGCTATCACTGCGACTAATAATACAGAGTATAGAATTTTTTTGCGTCTGTTAATAAACATAACTTTTGACTTTAGACCCATTCGGCAAGCTCAGGGCATGCTTTTAACTTTTGACTATATTATACCATATTGATAAAAGTTAGGAAATAGGATATACTTCAAAAAAACAATAAAGCAATAAAACAATATGTTAATTAAATTTTGTTTTTTTGTTTTCTTGTTTTCTTGCCTCATGTCTTTATCTGTCGGAATCGTCGGTCTCCCGAATGTCGGGAAATCAACGCTTTTTAAAGCGATAACAAAAAAACAAGTTGACGCGAGTAATTTTCCGTTTTGCACGATTGAACCAAATGTGGGAATTGTGAGCGTGCCGGATTTAAGGCTGGAAAAGTTAGCTGGCATATCAAAATCTGTTAAAGCGGTTCCCGCAACGGTTAAATTTGTTGATATCGCGGGATTAGTCGCTGGCGCGCATAAGGGGGAAGGATTAGGAAATAAATTTTTGGCGAATATTAGAGAAGTGGACGCGATTTGCCATATCGTCCGCGAGTTTTCGGATTCTAATGTTGTTCATGTCGCTGGGAAAGTTGATCCGAAATCTGATCTGGAAATTATAAATTTGGAACTTATTTTTGCTGATATGGCAGTCGTCGCGAAAAGGTTGGAAAGCGCAAAAAAAGAAATTCGTGGAAACACGCCAATAACCCCTCTCAAGATTGGAACTGGCAATGTTTTAGAAAAAGTTATGAAAGTTTTAGAAGCTGGACATCTTGCGGTTGACGCCGCGCTTTCAGATGAAGAAAAGTTTTTAATAAAAGAATTAAACTTGCTTACTTTAAAGCCGATTTTGTATGTAGTAAATGTTGATGAAAACGAATTAGATAAAAATGTTGATTTGCCAATTGGAGATTCTCCTATTATAAATATTTCCGCGAAAATTGAAGCGGAACTCGCTGACCTATCTTTTGAAGATGCAAACATTTATATGCAGGAACTGGGGATACAACAGTCTGGGTTAGATAAATTGATAGTCGCAAGTTATAAAATTTTAGGACTCCTTACATTTTTTACTTCTGGCGAGCCGGAAACGCGCGCATGGACTGTAGTAAACGGCGCAAAAGCGCCGCAGGCGGCAGGCGTGATTCATACGGATTTTGAGGCAAAATTTATCCGCGCGGAAGTCGTCGCGTATGATGATTTCGTGAAGTACAATGGCTGGAACGGCGCGAAAGAGAAAGGCTTGATGCGAGTGGATGGAAAAGATTATGTCGTCTGCGATGGGGATGTGATGTTTTTTAGGCATGGGGCGTGAATAAATTTTTAATTTCAAATTTTAAATTTTAAAATAATTTTTAATGTTTTAATTTTAAATGGCGATAAGTGCGATAGGCTGTTTTTATTTAAAATGTCAGAGTCCCTTGTCTGGTCTCGCTTAGGCTCGGTCAGTCAAGGAGACTCTGACGGGACAAACTTTGCTTGTAATGATAGTAATAGAAAGGTTTTTATAAAAAGTCGTTTCTTTAAAAGAATTGTTGTAAAATAGGATAAAAGAGATAATATTTTGAAAGATCGTCAGAGTCCCTTGATTACAAGGAGACTCTGGGGACGAGTTGGAAGTATCATTGAAGCGTCAGGGTCCCTTGATTACAAGGAGACTCTGACGGGACGGAAAGTGGATAATTTTAACTTTCTCATAACTTATGCAATGTTCAATAATAGTCCCAACATATAATAGAGCAGAATATTTAAAAAAATGCGTTGACGCGCTTTTAAATCTGGATTGCGGCAATGATTTTAAATATAACCTCACCCCAGCCCTCACCTCAAAGGGGATGGAGATTTTTTGTATTGATTATGAAATTATTATTGTTGATGATAATTCAACAGATGGGACGAGAGAATATTTATCTGGTTTGGCGAATAAAAAAATAAGGATATTACATAATGAGAGAAATTTAGGACCTGCTATTTCAAGAAATAGGGGAGTGGAAAACGCAAGTTATGATATTGTTGCATTTATTGATGATGATTGTGTCGCGGATAAAAACTGGTTGCGAGAATTGGCGGGCGGGTTTGGGAGTTCTGGAGTTAGACGAGAGGATTCTGGGATTCTTCACCCTCCTAGCGCATGGGTTCAGAATGACGCATTTTTTAGGAATGAAGATGTTGATTTTGTTTTTGGAAGAACTTATTACATAGAAAAAGAGCATAAGGGGTATTTCCCAGAGCGGTTAGTTAATGTGAAAAATTGGCCGGGGGCGGGAAATATGGCTTTTAAGAAAAAAATTTTTAATAAACTTGGCGGGTTTGATAATAATTTTTATTATTACCATAATGAAGATTCAGAGCTTGCAATCAGGGCGGTGGAAAATAATTTTACTTTTAAATATATTGATGACGCGATCGTGTATCATCAAGCTATGAATTGGAATGTAAAATCATTGCTCGCAAGCGCGCGCAACGCCTCGGTATGGGTTAAGTTAAAAAATAAATATCCGAAAAGTTATAGAATTTTAAAACCGCCGGTTTTTGGCGGATTTGTTGTTAACGGGATAGATTATTTTTATATTTTATTTTTACCTGTATTACTTCCGATTTTGTTTATTAGATATTTATTAAATGGAAAACGCGATATTAAAATGTTTTTCACAAAATGGCCGTTTTATTTATTTTTAAGAAGATATTATATTTATAATGAGGCGATAAAAAATAGAATTTTTATGTTATAGTTTTAAAATATGCGATAGTTTTTTTAAGTCCTTCTTCTAATCCTACGCTCGGCTTCCATCCGAGTTTTTGTTTTGCTAAATTTATATTAGGATTTCTTTGCATCGGATCATCAGATCGGAAGTTCTCATAAATTATTTTAGAATTTGAGTCAGTTAATTTTATTATTAAATCTGCAAGCTGTTTTATAGTAAATTCATCTGGATTCCCCATATTTACAGGTCCTGTAAATTTATCGCTTTCCATCATAGCGATTAGTCCGTTTACTAAATCATCAACATAGCAAAAACTTCTTGTTTGGCTTCCGTCTCCATGCATTGTTATATTTTCATTATGAAGCGCTTGGATAATAAAATTAGAAACAACTCTGCCATCTTCAATCGCCATTCTCGGTCCATAAGTATTAAAGATTCTTACTACTTTTATGTTAACATTATATTCTCTTCTATAATCAAAAAATAGTGTTTCAGCGCATCTTTTCCCTTCGTCGTAACACGCGCGAATTCCGACAGGATTAACATTGCCGAAATAATTTTCTTTCTGCGGATGAACTTTTGGATCTCCGTAGACTTCGGAAGTAGAAGCTTGCAAAACAGGACATTCTAATTTTTTAGCAAGTTCCAAAACGTTAATTGCTCCTAAAACATTAGTTTTTATGGTTTTAATCGGATTTTTTTGGTACCAAATCGGAGCCGCGGGGCAGGCTAGATTATATATTTCATCCACCTTAAAATTATAAGGATTTTCAACGTCATATTTAATAATTTCAAAATCATTTTCTTTTTTTAGATGTTCAATATTTTTTTCATTTCCCGTAAAAAAATTATCAAGGCAGATTATTTTATTTCCTTGATAAAGTAATTTTTCGCATAAATGTGAGCCGATAAAGCCTGCTCCGCCGGTTATTAGTATTTCTTTCATAAAATCCTTGATTTTTTTAATAAAATAGCTTATGGACATCACATTATGACTCCGCGCTCCATAAACTGTAAAAATTGCGAATAGCTTGTTTTTCGTTCAGGAAAATCCTCTATGTATCTACTGATACATCTGCGGTTTTCCTGAACTGCAAAACTTCGCTATTCATTAATTTTTTCTAGTTTCTAAGCGCGTTTTAATAATGTGATGTCCATAGTATTATATAAAGTTCTTTAAATTATTATATATCCTAAAAATTAAAAAGTAAAGAAATTAAAACCATAAAAAAGATGGAGGTAATATTTTGGAAAAAGGGAATGTGCCAACTAAGGCTTTTATAAATTAAAGCCTTTTTTTATTTTTTGCGTAAAATATGGTATAGTGCGAGTGTTAATTCCAGTGTCTAGCGCCGGCGCTAATGATTTGTTTATATGAAACATAAAAAAATTTTACTAATAATTTTAGCGTTGATAGTTATAAACATATATTTTTTATTTTCAGTGATTTTTAATAAACCGATTGAAAATAAAATGAAGGTTATTTTTTTTGATGTCGGGCAGGGGGATGCAAGTTTAATCATGGCGGAAAATGGCGCAAATATTTTAATTGATGGCGGACAGGATAAAACTGTGATAAATAAATTAGATAAATATATTCCTTTATGGAACAGAAAACTTGATATAGTTGTTTTAACCCATCCGCATTCAGACCATGTTTCTGGTTTAGCGGATGTTTTAAAAAAATATCCAGTGGGAGAAGTTTGGATGACTGGAGTTTTACAGAATACTCCTGAGTATATAGAATTTTTAAAAATTATTAGGGATAAGAAAATAGGAGTAAAAATTGTGTGGGCGGCGGCTGTTCATGGAACGAAAGATATTTTTAAAAATACAAAAATTGAAATACTATATCCTAATAAAAATTTATTTCAGCAAAGCGTTGATAATTTGAATAATAGTTCTATTGTTTTAAAAATTAGTTATAAAAATAAATCTTTTTTATTTGCTGGAGATATTGAGAAAGAAGTAGAAGATGAATTGCGCGGACAACCTCCCCTTAACTCCCTTCCCGTGGCAAGCTCGGGACAGGCTCTCAAAGGAGATGGAATATTAGAGGCGGATGTATTAAAAATAGCCCATCATGGAAGCGATACTTCAAGCTCGGATAGTTTTTTTGAGAGAGTAAAGCCTAGTTTTGCGGTAATTTCGCTTGGCGCGAATAATGATTTTGGTATGCCGTCTTTGCGGGTTTTAAAGCGGTTAGAACGAATAGGCGCAAAAGTTTATCGTACAGATATAGATGGCGATATTATTATGGAAACGGATGGGTCAGAAATTAGTAAAGTATGGACATCAGTGGTAACTGCTCACTGACCATTGCAATGAAATGGCTTAAAATAAGAACACACACCCTTGACCCCTCACTTCGCAACCTGTTCTTCGGTAAGGTAATTCTGTGAGATCGCTTTTTCAAGCGATATATCCGGATGCGGTAAACCAGATAGAATCGTATCTAACCGTTCATTAAGTTCTTTGCGCGACTCTAGCTGATTTAAAAATTCTTCATTGTTAGCAATTTGTTCCGGCTAAGCTTCTTTTGCGCGGGAAGGATCAGAAAATAATTCTACGGCAGGAGGAGCAGCAGATATTTTTTTATTTGATTCGTATTCATAAATATTCCTAAATTTTTCTGTTTCCATATAGTGTTAGGATACTATAAATATCAATTTTTTTCAAGAAATAATTTTATTTAGAATTTAAAAGCAGTATAGTTCTGCAGATAAGTATTTTTTGTAATGACACGCAATAAGCGCGAAACTGGTTTATTTAAAATAAAATATTAGCAAATATAAAAAAATGCAGAAAAATAGTTGACAAAAATAAATTTCGGGTTTACACTGGTAATATGATAAGGTTAAAAAATATTTTGCCGCAGGGGCAGAATATTTTCTGCCCCTGTTGTATGAACATAAACATATTAAAAAAATTAGGGTTAAGCGAAAAAGAGATAAATGTATATCTCGCGCTTTTAGAATATGGCGCGAGTTCGGTAAGAAAGATTGCGAAAATATCATGGATTAACCGTGGAACAGCTTATGATGCTTTGAAAGATTTGCAAAAGATAGGGTTAGTAAGCTTTTACCATAAAAATACAAAACAAAAATTTGTCGCTGAGAATCCAGAGAAAATATTAAAGGTTTTAAAAGATAAGCAAGAAGATCTGCAAGAAATTAAGAAGCAGATTACGGAGATTATTCCAGAGTTAAAATCATTGCAAGATAAAGAAGGCAATAAGCCGGTAACAAAATTTTATGAAGGCAAAGAGGGAATTAAATTTATTTTAGATGATATTTTGGATGCGATGGCGCAACATCTCACTTGCGCCAGCTGGCAAGAGTATTATGTGTATTCAGCTGCGGCTGTGCGAGATGATGTATATTCTGCGTATCCTGATTTTACAAAAAAAAGAATTAAGAATAATATTAAAGTGAAGACTATATCTTTATCAAAAGGCGGCGCGACATATGGATTGGATGAGCGTAAATGGCTTAAAACAGAGCAAGATTCGCCGACATATATTATTATTTACGCGAATAAATGCGCGTTTATTTCCCGCGATAATAGTAATAATCCGGTTGGAGTTATAATTGAAAATAAAATGATTTACGAAACGCAACGGATTATATTTTTAAGATTATGGGAGATAATATGATTTGTTGTAAAGGAATTTGGATATTTTTTGAAAAATTTTTAATTTAAAATTTTTAATCAATTTTTATTTATCTAATTTTCAATTTTTTAAAGAATTAAATCATTAGAAATTGAATAAAAATTAAGAATTAAAAATTAGAAATTTAAAATTAACAAAAAGTCAAAAATGGGGTCTCTCATTTCATACGAACCTTAACCCTTAATAATATGTTACAGTATTATTTTAATAATACAGGTATAGTAATTTTAGCCGCGGGGCGGGGAAAACGTTTGGGATGTAAGGATATTCCAAAAGTTTTGCGCAAATTAAATAATCGCCCCATAGTAAGCTATATTTTAGAGGAGTTAGAGAATAATGGAATAGATAAAAAACAAATTTCGTTAGTGGTTGGTTTCCAAAAAGAAAAAGTTAAAGAGGCTTTTGGAACAGATTATATTTACGCGATTCAAGAAGAGCTTTTAGGAACCGCTCATGCCGCGCATACTGGAGAGAAAGAATTGAATGAGGAAATTGAGGATTTTTTAATTATAAATAGCGATGATTCCGCTTTTTATAGTTATAAGACTCTTGAAAATTTTGTCGCGCGGCACAAAAGTAATAATAATGACATAACTTTATTAACTTGTTATAAAGATGATCCGTTTGGTTTAGGAAGGATTATTAGAGATGAGGCGGGAAAAGTAATTGCGATAAGAGAGAAAGAAAATATAAGAGAGTATGAGAGAAATATAAAAGAGATAAGCACCGGAACTTTTTGTTTTCGGCGGAATTGGTTTAATGAAATTTATCCGAAATTAAAGCTTATTCCTAATTTGGGGGAATTTGGATTGCCGAGTTTTATAGATGAAGCGATTGCAAGCGATGCGAGGTTTGAGGCTATAAAACTCGCTAATCCTAATGAATGGTTTGGGATAAATACGAAGGAGCAGTTAAGAGAAGCTGATTTATTAAAAAGGAGATTGAGAAGTTGCTAAATGTAATCAATGATAAGTTATTGTATGAGGAATAATTTTTAATTTTATAATTTTTAATTTTTAAATAATGCTCGAATTTTTAATTTTAAAAAATTGGAAGTTATATACGAGAATCGATTTAGTTTAAAAATTAAGGCATTAGAAATTTTTTAAAAATTAAAAATTAAAAATTCTAAAATGTATGTGCGGAATAATAGGATACATTGGAAAAAATAATGCTTTGCCCATACTGATAGACGGGTTAAAGAGAATGGAATACAGAGGATATGATTCCACTGGCATTGCTTTAATTTCTTCTGATGGGGAAATAAAGAGCGTTAAGGCGGTTGGAAAAATTATTGAACTGGAAAAAAAATTGAATGGCAATAAACTGGAAGGGAATTTAGGAATTGCTCATACGAGATGGGCGACGCACGGACATCCAAGCGAGGAGAACGCTCATCCGCATTCTGACTGCAATGGAAATTTTTGGGTTGTTCATAATGGCATAATTGAAAATTATAAAAAATTAAAAAAACATTTAATCGCGAAGGGGCATATTTTTAAATCACAGACTGACAGCGAGGTCGTCGCGCATTTAATAGAGGATATTTATGACGGAGATTTATTAAATACTGTGAGGCGCGCGTTAAAACTTATTGAAGGCGCTTACGGATTAGCTGTCATCAGCAGAAAAGAGCCGGGAAAAATTGTTGCCGCGAAATTAGGAAGCCCGCTTTTAATCGGGTTGGGCGATAATGAAACAATTATCGCATCCGATGCATCGGCTGTTTTGCGCCATACAAAGCAAGTTATATATCTTAATGACGGAGAGATTGCCGAAGTGGCGAATGATAATATTGAGATATATGATTTGGCGAAGAATAAAATTGATAAAGATATTTGCGAGATTGAATGGGACGCGGGCGAAGTTGAAAAAGAAGGGTATCCGCATTTTATGCTTAAAGAAATTTTTTCGCAAAGCGAGACTGTTAAAAATAGCATAAGAGGAAGATTGCTTATAGAAGAAGGGAAAGCGAAATTAGGCGGATTGGATAGCGTCGCGGATAAAATTAGGGATATAAAAAAAATAATAATTGTCGCATGCGGGACAGCTTATTACGCAGGATTAGTCGGCGAATATATGATTGAGGAATATGCGGGAGTTTCGGTTGAAGTAGAATTTGCGAGCGAGTTTCGTTATCGCAAACCGATTTTAGATAAGACTACGGCGCTTATTGCGATTAGCCAATCTGGCGAAACAGCGGATACAATCGCGGCTGTGAATGAGGCGAAAGAAAAAGGAATTTTAGTTTTAGGTATTGTTAATGTTGTTGGTTCAACTATTGCGCGAATTACGGATGCAGGGGTTTATAACCATAGCGGACCGGAGATCGCTGTCGCTTCCACAAAAGCTTTCGTTTCCCAGCTTAATATTTTAGCTTTGATCTCAATGGTTTTAGGCCGCCAGAGAGATATGTCCTTAACAACTGGCAAAAGAATCGCGGAAGAGCTTTCGGCATTGCCAGAGAAAGTAAAAAAAGTTTTAGAGCTTCAAAAACAAATAATTAAAATTGCAGAAAAATATTATACTTATAATAATTTTGCTTTTTTAGGAAGGAAATATAATTATCCAGTCGCGCTGGAAGGAGCGTTAAAATTAAAAGAATTATCATACATTCATGCTGAAGGATTTGCTTCCGGAGAATTAAAGCACGGGCCTATTGCGATGATTGATGAAAATTTTCCAGTTATTTTTTTATGTCCTAAGGATAGTGTTTATGAAAAAAATTTAAGCAATATGGAAGAGATAAAGGCGCGGCATGGTAAAATTATAGCCATAACTACTGAAGGAAATGAGCAAGTTGAATCAGTTGCGGACGACGCGTTGTACATCCCGAAAACTTTAGAGATGCTCACTCCGATTTTGTCTGTCATTCCTTTGCAGTTATTCGCATATCATATGGCTGTTTTGAAAGGGCGGGATGTTGATAAACCGAGAAATCTTGCAAAAAGCGTGACGGTGGAATAGGGGAAATGAAAAATTTTTAATTTTTAATTTTATAAATAATTTTTTAATTTTCAAATTTTTAAACATCAAATTGATAGTCTGATTTTTAAAAATTAAGACATTTGGAAATTATTTAAAAATTACAAAATTAAAAATTAAAAATTTATGCAAAAGATTTCTCAAAATAAACAACTGTTTTCAAAATTGCAAAGCGATGGAGTGAAGATCGTTGATCCTGACTCTGTTTATATTGAGGGAAATATTGAAATTGGGTGGGGAACGGTAATTTATCCTCAGGTATTTTTGACTGAATCTATAATTGGAGAAAATTGCTCTGTCGGACCTGTCGCGCAGATCTTAAATAGTGTTATTGGAGATAACGCTTATATTGGTTTTACGGCGCAAATTAAAAGGTGTGTGATTGGCGATAATTTAAAAATGCACCATCATAGTTATTTAGGCGATGCTGTAATAGGCAATTCTGTGAACATTTCCGCCGGCGCCATAACCTGCAATTATAACGGAGCTGTGAAATCCCGGACCGTGATATGCGATAATGTTTTTGTCGGCTCAAATGTAAATTTAATCGCGCCAATTGTGATAGGCAAAGGATGTTTTATAGCCGCCGGTTCCACATTAAAATCAGGACTTGAAACCGGCAAAAATAATTTAATCATTTGTCGGGAGAAAGAAGTGTATATAAAAAAATTTTAAATTTTAAATTTTAAAAAAATATCAAATATTTTAATTTTTAAATTTGGGAATTAGTTGTGTTTTGGAAATAAAAAAACTCCATCTCTAAAGCGCTGATTTTTTTGTCAGTGCTTTTAGGTGGAGTTTGCGAGTAAGAGGGGCGATAAGTTGCTTAGATAATTAGATAAATAGTTACGGAGTTTTTTCCCGCTTGCTACCTCTAAAACAATAGACTTGCGTGCATAATTATATAATTTCTGCTAAAATATAAGTACATTAACAATTAACAAAAACAAATAACTATGAGCAAGCAAACATTGTCAAAAATTTTCAATAAGCCATACCTATTCCGCAGATTAACAA
>JAZDEU010000067.1:0-2781 GCA_043808545.1 bacterium
CGCCGAATGGCGTTTTTGCGTCATTCTGAGGAGGAACAACGAAGAATCCTAGAGTTTTTTTCGCTTGACCACTGGGATTATTCACCCGCTAAAGCGGGTTCGGAATGACGCGTTAAGCGTTTGACGACACTCCTATTTAAGATGCAAGAAAGGTAAATACCCATGGCTGTTTGATTCTAAACTTAATTCAGCTAAACTTAGCAAAAAATATTTTAATAACTAAGAAATCCACCGACGAAGTCGGTCGTCCACGGTTACCTCTTGCGGACGAAGTCAGTTTAAGCTAAGGTATAGGTATGAATAATATTTAAACCTATGCCTCAAGATAACCTGAATAAATACAAAAGACAATCACACGCAGTTTTTGATTACAGGTATCACATAGTGTGGGTGACAAAATATCGTTTTAGGATTATAGATAAAAAGATAGAAATAGCATTAAAATAGGTGATAAAAGAAGTGTGCGATTGGAAAGGGATAGAGATATTGGAAGGAGCAGTTAAAGAAGAACATGTGCATATGTATTTACAAATTCCTCCAAAATATTCTATTTCAGATGTAATGAAATGGATAAAAGGTAAAAGCGCGGAGAAATTATTGAAGCAGTTTCCAGCATTAGAAAAGCAGTATTGGGGCAGGCATCTTTGGGCAAGGGGGTACTTTGTTTCAACGGTAGGAATTACTGATGAAGTAATAAGAAAGTATATTCAGAAACAACTGGACGAGGAAGCTCAGGAATTTACACAAAAATGGAAATAAGAGGAATGACGAAGTCCGTGCAGGAATACCACCGACTTGGTCGGTGGTAGTTTATTTTGTTGTATAGCGCTTAATGGCAAGCGCTTCATAATGATTCTCATAAATCTATTATGAAAGCAAATGCCATTTTTCGCAAGGTGGGCTCTTATGGGCTCATTTTGCGTTAGAATCCGTTTCCTCGGATAGTATCATCTTGCATTAGAGAAGACTAGGGATTTACATTTAAGATTAAATAATGTAAAATATTTATAAGATGCTCGCATTAAAAAAATTCGCATATAAAATGATTCTCTTATAATTTTAGTAAACAATAAAAGTTGTTCGGTTTTAAATAAAATTTCTGTTTCGCCACATTCTCTCGTTTCGCTGACCAAGTCGAATTTCAATAGTAAAATCTCGCCTCCCCGCTTTTACAAGCAGTTGCTGTTGAAATAGTAAGATTTAAAAATATTTTTTCGCTTAACGAAGGCGACAGTCCCGAATTAGTGTCATACGCAAATTAGCCAATAGTAAAATAATAATATTTAATGGCTTTGTTGCACGAATAATTCAATAAGACAAAGTTATCCCCGCTCTTTTAAAAATCAGACTACAGCATAGCTGTCCGGCATGCCGATTTTTATCATTTTATTTAAAGCACTTGCGGCTATTAAAAATTCAGTTTCCTGTTGTTTGAAATTTCTTGCATTTAATCTGTCTCCGAAGATTGTTTTGTATCTGAACATCGTTGTTTCAACTAACGAACGAGTATGATAACCAATCGCTTCTTTCCATTTATTACGGGAGCTTTTTCTGATTTTCCGTAAATTTTCATCTCGCGGATGCGGAGGAGATTTGCAATTTCCGTGTTTCCAAATCTTTGCATTTTTTTACGGCGGAACCATTATTTTTTCGATTTCTCTGTTCTGGCGCAAATCATAAACATTGCTTTTATCATAAGCGCCATCCCCTGCGAAACCTTCTATTTTTGCCTCTTCTTGTCCCAGTAAGTCTTCAACCGCTTCTCCGTCAGCAACATTATTTTCTGTTAATTTTCCAGCTCTGATTTCGCCGTAAGGAGTGATAAGTAAATGTATTTTCCTCCAAGTTCTGTGTTTTGACCATCCATGTTTCCGCACTTTCCACTCGCCCTCGCCGTATACTTTTAATCCGCTGCTATCAGCAATTACGATTATTTTTTCTTTATTGCTTTTAGGCAGTTTTACAGACACATTGGCGCTTCTGCGAGATAATGTAGTAAAATCTGGAACATTCAAAGCAAGACGCATCAAGTTAAATATTGATTTTACTAATCCCTCAGTTTGGCGAAGTTTTTGATGAAAAACTTTTCCAAACTGGAGGACTAGCGCAATTGCTAAATCGCTGTAAACAGGCTGAGCGCCTCTTTTATTGTTATGCGGCGCTTCCCAGTTTTTTAAAACGGTTTCCTCTATCCAAACATCTAAAGCTCCTCTTTGGACTAAACTTTCGTTATATTCATGCCAATTTCTGATTTTGTATTTTTTCTTGTTTTTCTTTTTGCCGTCTTTGTTTTTTAATTGTTTAGAAATTTTTTTCTTTGTTGTCATAGGGCATAATAGTAGTTATTTTATAAATTCTACTATTATGATACACTATTTTAGGCTATTCGTGCAGCAAAGTCATATTTACTTATGGAATACCAGTAAATCTATAACAATAATAACAAATTTTAAATTTTAAATTTTAAAAAAAATCTAAATAACAAACAACAAATTTTAAAAAATAATTGTTTTATACTATCTAAGCCGTTAATAAGAAATAATTAATGGGTGTGTCGCCAAAAGCCAATGTGAAATTTCTCTTAAATTAGCTAAATTTTGTCAATTTGGCAAAAAGTATATTTAGCTTAAATAAGCCAAAAAAAATTAATTGGCGACAGTCCCTTAATATTAAAACAGCAAGAGCATAGAGTTGATACTATAAAAGGCTTATTGCTATAATAACGGCATCTTTAATATTTAATATTTTAATATTTAATATTTTTTTAAAATTTAAAATTTA
>JAZDEU010000068.1:0-5872 GCA_043808545.1 bacterium
TGTTGAAATAGTCGCAGAATGTCATTCCGACCGAGCGAACCAGACGCCCAAACGGCTGGTTCGTGAGTGGAGGAATCTGTTTATTAAGCCAAATTTGGTACTGTCAACAGATCCCTCGGCTACGCTCGGGATGACAAAAAAATACTATTTCAACAGATACTACTATAGAAAAGGTGGACAATTGGTAATTTTTTTGATAGAATATACTCATTGATTGTAAAATAGAAAATTAATCAAGGAAGGATGCAATGATACGATGGCAAGTCCGGAAGAAAGAGTGAGAGAACTTGAAGCAGTATTGCAACTGATAAAAAGGTTGCAAAAAGGGGTAAAACGGAATTAAATGAGACTGTCGCCGAATAGCAAATTTTACGATTTTTGAAAAAAATTTTGGCTTAATAAAGCCTAAAAGTTTTCATAATTTTGTAAAAAACCGCATTCGGCGACACGCCCATAATTTTAAAGTGAACATCCGCCAATATTACTATAAAATGGTTGAGGCGGTTTTTTTATACTTTTTTGCAATTTAATTTAATTTTGCTATAATATTTAAAGGGAGAGGGATTTTAATATTTTGTGTCACGCATTAGAGTACTAAATATTAGTGTGCGAGTTATGAACTGCGGAAGGCGTGTAAGCCACGGGATTCTTCGCCCCGCATAGCGGGGACTCAGAATGACGCGTATATCATCCGTCTTATTTCGCCTATTATTATGAGCAAATGGTTGCGAAACATTTTTTATATACTTCTTTTGGCGGGGAGTTTTTTTGTTTTTGGATTGCCAACACGCCCCTCGCTCCTCTCTAGAGGGGAAGGCGCGGGAGTGAAAATTGCTTATGCGACGGAAAAGGGAGATGTTGTGATAAATGAAATAATGTGGATGGGAACGAACGAGTGGATTGAATTGAAAAATACAAGTAGCGAAGATATAGATTTGTCTGGCTGGCAGATTACTAAATTGGTGGCTGGCGCAAGAGAAGAGTTAATGTTAACCATACCTGCTGGGATGCGTATATCACAGAAGAGTTATTTTTTAATTGCACGATATGGCAAAGGTGAAAAGAGTGTTTTAAATATTGAACCCGATTATGCAACAAGCACGGTAGTTTTGGTTGACACCAAATTACAAATAAAAATTTATGATAGAGATTGGGCGGCTGGTAATTATTTAGATATAGCAGATGATGGAATTGGTACTCCGTTGGCAGGAGAGTATGATAAAAGTAGAGGGATATATCTTTCTATGGAGCGAAATGATATCTCAGGCGACGGAACGCAAAAAGAGAATTGGCGCACTTGTTCGCAGGCGGTTAATTTAGTTGAAGGAGCTATTGAATGCGGGACTCCGAGGCATGAAAATTCTGAAAGCGTGAGCGCGGGAAGCGGAGATGGGGGAGAGGAAGGAAACGAAATTGGAAATTTGAAATTAGAAATTGGGGAAGGTGAAGATGTGACAGAGGGGAAGACGGGAGGAGATGAAGGGGAAATTAGAAATTTGAAATTAGAAATTAAGGAAGAGAGTGAAGAAGGGCAAGAGGAGAAAAAAGAGAAAAAAACCATTCTAACCAAGGATCTCCAGTGGGGGGCTAAAACACCTTCTGCGCAGGCTGGGTTATTAAAAAAGGGAACTGTTTTGCCCGGAAAAATTGTCATCAATGAAATTTTTCCTAATCCGAAGGGCGCGGATTTTAAGGATGAATTTATAGAGCTTAAAAATATCGGCGGACAGGAAGTTAATGTGGAAAACTGGATAATTAAAAATAATGAAAATCAATATGAAATTATAAAAACCGATTTTCCTGTCGCAATTATTCCAGCTGGAGGTTTTTTTGTTTTATACCGCGAGAAAACGAATATTGCGCTTAATAACAGCGGCGATAAAGCAGAGCTTTTTTCTGAAACAGGGAAAAAGATAGACAGTATTTCATATAAAGAATATGGAAAAGAAAATATTTCTTACGCGAGGATTGAGGGTATTTGGCAATGGACAGCCGCTATAAGCCCATGCGCGGAGAATATTTTTATCGCGCTCAATGGAGCGCCTCAATCTGTGATTGACGCAAGCGGAAAGGCGGAAATATTTTCAGGTTCGGAAATTATATTTGACGCTTCCGACTCTTTTGATCCGGATGGCGATAAGCTGTCGTATTTTTGGAAAAGTTCTACTGGAAGAGAGGCGCAAGATTTATTTTTTAAAGAGAAATTCAACTCTCCGGGAGAATATAAAATAAGTTTAAAAGTTTCAGATAGTCATAATAATGAAAATATAAGCGAATTTAAAATAAAAGTTTTAGATAATTTTTTTGACAAATCTTTGCCGAAAGCGGCGGCTGAAAGTAAAGCGGAGCCTATTGTTTATAATAATAATGAATGGGGAAATGTTATTATTTCAGAAATTATGCCTAATCCGGCAGGAGATGAAACAACAGGCGAATGGATAAAACTATTTAATTATGAAAATTATCCAGTTAGTTTGGCGGGCTGGGTTTTAGATGATAAAGAAGGCGGAAGCTCGCCTTATTATATTCCTTCGGATGTTGTTATTCAGGCGAATTCATTTTTTTTATTTGAAAGCGGAAAAACCGGGATTGCTTTAAATAATGACGGAGATGAGGCGAGGCTTTTAGATCCTTCCGTAAATATTATTAGCGATGTAAAATACGATAAATCTTATGAGGGAAAAATTTTTTCGTATGATGAGGAAACGGGGCACTGGAATTGGGGGGACGAGGGGGCAAGTCAAAAGTCAAAAGTCAAAAGTCAAAAGTTGGGAGAGGGGAAAGAGGGGATAGAATGGGAAGAAGGAAAAGACGGAGACTGGAAATTAGAAGATAGTATTGGCAAGCAAATAAATATTGAGGGTTATGTTTCTGTGAAGCCTGGGAATTTGGGCGTGCAGGTTTTTTATTTGACGAATGGCGAAAAGGGGATTGAAGTTTATTGCTATAAAAAAGATTTTCCAGAATTAGAAGTTGGAGATTATATCTCTGTATCTGGAACTGTAATCGCTAAAGATGGATGGCGGCTCGCAATTAACGGACAGGATGATGTTAAAATTTTGTCTTATGAACATCCTCCTTTGGCGAAAGAATTGAATAGTCCTGATTTTTTAAACCTGCCTGCGCAGGCAGGAGACGATTTGCACAATTTAGTTAGTATAAAAGGAGAGGTTTTAGAAAAGCAGGGGAAAAATTTATACATTTATTTCGCGGAGAAAGAGGTGAAAATATATATAAATGAATATACAGGTATATCTTTAAAAGATATAGAAGCAGGGGCGCAGATTCAGGTTATTGGAATTTTAGATTATCTTAATGATGAATTTAGAATTATTCCCAGATCGCAAGAAGATCTGCAAATAGAAAAGGGAATAGTTTTAGGCAAAATTGCAGAGCGCAATGGGCAAGAAGGGGAATGCTCTATAGCATCATCATCTGGATCTGGAGAAAATGTTAGCGCAGATTTGGCTAATGCAAGCGAAAAAAGAACGAAAATTATTTTAGGGCTTAGCGCAAGCCTTATCTCGCTGGCTGTTATCGGGTGGATAATATGGAGACGGAGCAGATAGGGGATTGTCGCCAAGTTTATGGAGCGCGGAGTCATAATGTGATGTCCATAAGCGGAAGGGAGAAGGCAAAGGGCTAGAAAGGGAGTTTTGTCAGATAGAATGAAATAAGTTTTAACATACTGAACGGTGAAATTTTGCTGTTCAGTTTTTTATTTAAAAAAATATTCGCGCGGCAGTTTTTTTTTCATATATTAAAAATTCCCTACCCGAGAATCCCAGGCAGGGAATTTTTATTGTTTATATCTATTTCTTCTTTTTCTTTTTTGGAGCTGCTGTCTTTTTCATTGTTTTCTTTGGAGCTGCTTTCTTTTTTTGAGTTGTCATTTTATTTCACCCCCCTTCATTTATTTCCATTTGTAATGGAAAGATGTTTTTAATTTTTTAAAATTAAAATTTTTTAGGAAAATTTTAAAAAATATTTCCTAATATAAGTATAAAGCATTTTTAAAAATTTAAAAAGGGAAAAATAAAATTTTAAGAAATATTTTTTATATTTTTATTTCCGCCGCTATATAAATTTTTATATTTTTATTTTCGCATTGCAAATCATCACTTCTTAAAAATTCAGATGCGGGAAAATTTTTCCTGATAATATGAGCAACATTAAATTTTATTTTTAAGGATGTTTTAGAAATAAAAAATTTAAAATATAGCGTTAAAAAGCGCATAAGGAATTTTGCCAAATTCCATAAGGCGAGCATCCATTCGGTTGCGCTAAGTGCAGGTTTTGAACGAGCTAAAGCGAGCGAAGGAGGCCGTTTTTAAGCGAAAAAACACTAAGATTATTCCTCATCTTTACATTCGCGGTAAAAATGACGCAAGTAAAACGGAGTTTGGCGGTATGCTTAGATTGCTTCTTTTTTGTTAATTATATTATATAAATATTTTATTAGTTCAATATAAATAGATACAAACAATTTATAAAAATTGTCTCACGAAGCATATTCTTAGAGGATAGGGGAACGCTATATTTTCTCAAATAATGTTTTTATGGAGATATAATGAAAATTTTAAAAAAGTTTTCAATGATTATTTATGCAAAATATCAGGGGATGTTTTTAACAAATAATTAGTTGTGGATAAGTTTGAATTTTTTTTAAATTTTTCTCCTTGATTTTTTTATTGTTATAATATGCTATGTATTAGCGTGTTAACACATTGGAGATAATTTAATAAAATAAGGAATTAATAATATGAGAATGAGAGATTTTAGATTTAATAAAAAAACAAGGGAGATGTCCATAGCTAAATTTTGTCAATTTGGCAAAAAGTATATTTAGCTTAAATAAGCCAAGAAAATTTCATTGGCGACAGTCACATAAAGTTTCGCAAAACGGCTCCATAGCCCGAAGCCTCTCGCTTGGGCTCGGTTTCGGGAAAATGGAGTCGCCGTAAGCCACCTCTAAAATTGATTGTGATTAAATGATGGAGAAAAAAATATATAAAAAACACACCCTCAAAAGGCGTGTTTTTTATAATAATAACGCGCTTACCGACTTGGCGAGGAGTTTCAATCTCGAACCTTATATAACTTCTGTAAAATAGATGAAATATAGGGTATCGACACCGATTGTCATATTATTCGTGAACAATATGATTATTCTCCTTAGAAAGGAGGTGATCCATCCACAGCTTCCGCTACGGATGCCTTGTTACGACTTCGTCCCTGTCACCAATTTTACCTTATCCCCATATGAAATGAGTTTTCAGGTACCACCGGCTCCCTTGACGTGACGGGCGGTGTGTACAAAACCCGAGAACGTATTCACCCTGACGAGGCTGATTCAGGGTTACTAGCGATTCCAGCTTCATGAGGGCGAGTTGCAGCCCTCAATCCGAACTGAGACCGGTTTTGATGGGATTAGCTCCACATTGCTGTTTCGCAACCCATTGTGCCGGCCATTGTAGCATGTGTGTAGCCCAAGACATAAGGACCATGCTGATTTGACGTCATCCCCGCCTTCCTCTTGCTTAAAGCAAGCAGTCTTCTGTGAAATATATAACACAGAATAGGGGTTGCGCTCGTTAAAGGACTTAACCCGACGTCTCACGACACGAGCTGACGACAACCATGCAGCACCTGTCACCGAGCTCCTTGCGGCACTCCTGCATTTCTGCGGGATTCTCGGGATGTCAAGTCTTGGTAAGGTTCCTCGCGTACTATCGAATTAAACCACATGCTCCACCGCTTGTGCGGGTTCCCGTCAATTCCTTTGGGTTTTAGCCTTGCGGCCGTACTCCCCAGGCGGGGTACTTAACGAGTTATCTTTGTTAAAACGACACTGAAAGGGTCGATACTTCCA
>JAZDEU010000069.1:0-2709 GCA_043808545.1 bacterium
TTTAATATAAGCGCGGTTTTTGTTTTATGCAGTTTTTTTATAACAATGTTGTCTTCTAATACGGCGACTACCCTTTCGTTTTCTCCTGCTTGCCCCGCTTCGATTTTTTCCACGATCACATAATCTCCGTTATCAATCCCCGCTTCTTGCATGCTGTTCCCTACCGCTTTTATTGCCACGAATTTATTTATCGGCAGATGTTCGGGTATAAAGGAGCTTGCGACTGTGATATATCCGTCCACTCTTTCGTCCGCGAAAACGCTCGCATTGTCGCAACCGGCGGACGCGACAACCGGCAGGATAACCGTGTCATGTTCTTTGGTTCGGCCGACATTGGCAAGCGCTATTCCCCGCTTTTGGTTTGTCTTACGATAGATGAGTCCTTTCTTTTCCAACGCTTCGAGGTATTGGGTAACGGTTCTTAACGATTTTACTTTCAATTGTTCTTTTAATTCCGTGATGGTTGGCGATATGTTATGCCGTTTAAAATATCCTTCTATGATCTTAAAAACCTTGTCTTGTTTTTTGGTAAGTTGTGTAGCCTCTTTATTCATATTCTATATGGTAACATAAATAAAAACACAGGTCAATGGGTTATACACAAGGAAATATACAATATATGTAAATACCCATTGACCCGTTAAAAAAAATTTGTTATATTAGCAATATAATTAAGAGGAAGCACCTCTTCTATAAATCAAAATAATACCTTTATGAGAAAAGAAGAAGATTATTAAAAGTCGTATATAAATAAAAAAATCTATATGAAATATTTTTTAGAACCTGACATTTATATTTAATAAAATTTTTTAAAGGTCACGCATAAAAAATTATAAAAGCTATATGAAATATTCTACAGAACCCGATTTCCCTTTTGAATAAATTACCACTCCCAGACCAATTTAAAATATCTACCAACTTTGGGATTCTTTTTTTCCCATTCTAAAAAAGTACCTTTATTATAAATATCCACCTCATATTTCTTAACGACATATTTACTATCATCATAACCCTTGAATTCAACAACTTGGGCTTTTTTGGCAGGCTTATTTACAGGTAAATGAACTTCAATTGTAATTCTTTTCACTGCGGTTACTATGCGCACCGCCGAATCTTCTTGATCTATATTTTGGTAACAATTTACGGCAAGGTATGAAAGAGCTGAGTAAATTATCTGACCTTTTTCTATTGGTCCCCTATGATATTCTTTAATCCGCATCATCCCATTACTCTTAGTTTCAATTCTTTCATTTAAAACGTTTTCTCCATTTAATACAAAATTCTTAAAATTATTTTTACCGCCACTACCACCCATATCTCCATATGTAGAAAAGTCTACTTCCTTACGGTTAGCTTGCATTTTCTTTATTAAACATACTTGAGCTTCTTTACCAAATTCATCTTTAATGTTAGTAATTTTCCTACACTTTAAAATTGTCCAGTTCGGTTTATTAAGCCGATGTAAATACCAAGCAAAAAGAAACAATACTAAAGCAAGACACAGAACAATAATTACGCTTATAGAAAAGCTACTTTCTTTAATTTTAATAAAACCTAAAATTGCCGATATCACACCAAAGCATAAAGAAATATACTCTATTATTTTCTGAAGAGTTTCCATTTGCGATCAATTATTGATGAATATTTAAATAAACTCCATATATACTAGAGTTAAAAATATTCCAATAATTCTGTAATAATTAAAATGTTTAAAATTATATGTCTACTCGCTCTCCTGCCATATTTTTATAAAATTTTTTTATACCATTAATACAATATATATCTTACTATATTTCAAAATAGAAACAAGCCCGATTCTGTAAAAACGCTCTCATCGCAAAAAGAAAAATCCTGTCCTGCAATCGCGCGATTTCGCTTTTGGCGAAATGGCGCGATGTCCCAAAAATAACTTTTAAAACAAACACCATTTTTAGTGCGTTTTTTAAGGAAGCGGGCTTGTCTCCTTATCTAAAATGAGTAAATAAAATTTTCGGAAAGGGTTTTTGCCTGCCTAAGCGGGCAAAAATTCTTTCGGGAAAAGCTAATTTTAAAAAAACGCATATAAAAACTTTGGCGTGAAAATCACACGGTTTCGCTTTAGCGAAATGGTGTGATAGCAAAGCGGTTTCACTCCAAAGTTTTTATATCTATTCGCGTTTTTTTAAAATTAGCGGTTTTATCTCCTTGTCTTCTCGCCGAATAAGGCAAATGTGCAGCTTTGCTGCTCTTTTGCGTTATTCGGCGGGTTGCTTTTTCTCTCTAAAACTTTGCGGCTCTTTCTCTTGCTCTTTTTCTTTGTGTTCTTCCTCAAAATTTTTTAATAAATCATCATGTTCTTTTTTTATTTCCTCGTATGTTTTTATGTATGCCCCGCCTATGTTTTCCAAGCGGACAAGCTCTTGAAATTCCCTTGCGTCCATATCCGCCATTTTATGCGGCGATTGAATGTCTATGCTGTAAAGCACGGCCGCGCCTCCAACTACTTTGTTTTTGGCCGCAAACTGGCGAGGTAATAATTCCTGCAATAATTGGATAAGATTTTCCCAACCGGGCGGGCTCTTGTAAAGACTGGTAAGGGCTTCTTTGGCGAGCAGTTGAGCGTCGGTTCTTGCGAGTCTGAAATACATATGCAAACTGCAATTGGTTAAAAGAGAATCTCTTAAATCCATTTGCAGTTGCGTGAGGTTTTGGTGGGCTAAAATAAGCGAA
>JAZDEU010000070.1:0-6889 GCA_043808545.1 bacterium
TACTCAGCACGGTTTCAGTGCCATTTGCTTAAAACCCCTAATTTTAAATAAAAATTAAATTCCAGCGCAAAGAATAAATCTTGTGAAGGCAAAATATTCCTTTAGCAAATGGCACTTTTGGAACTACTTGAGCAGTTACAATATTATTAAATTGCAGATTTTTAGCTAAAATTACTATAATTAAGTTTTTAAACTTTTTAGAACCGAACAGCCCTGCAGTAGATACGATATAATAATAAACGGCAAGAGCAGCAATAGTAAAAACAAATTCACCTTGCGCATTCTCCAGCGCGACATCAGAAACAGGCACCGCCCCGGCTTCAGCTAGCCATGCGGGCAGTTATTCTGTTGCAACGGCAGGATTAACTTGTTGTCCCGTCGTGGTTGCAAATACTGGCGCTGAAATTATTATAACAGAAAAAAACGATAGGAGCAAAAACAAAATTAAAAAATTTATCTCAATTTTAGTATAGCCCCCCTGCTAATTTGTCAATAGCGGTGTAAAAATCAGCTATATTTTCAAAAACATAAAGATGTGTTAAGATAAATAATAATATGAGTTTACCAAAAGAAATACTAAAAACTATAGAAAAATTAGAAAAAAATGGGTTTGAGGCATACGCGGTCGGAGGATGCGCGCGGGATTTTTTGCGCGGGCTTGCCTGCGCAGGCAGGATAGAGCCTAAGGATTGGGACATAACAACAAACGCAAAGCCAGAACAAATACAAAAAATATTTCCTCATAATTTTTATAATAATACATTTGGAACTGTTACCATTCAAACAGAAACCGCTGATCCAGCTTTAAAAAATATAGAAATAACGACTTATCGCAAAGAATCAGAATATAATGACAAAAGACATCCTGATTTAATTGAATTTACTGCTACGCTGGAAAAAGATTTATCCCGCCGCGATTTTACAATTAACGCAATGGCGATATTGCCAAATAAAGATGCTATAAAAATTATAGATCCTTACGATGGGCGGAAAGATTTAAAAAATAAGCTTGTCCGCGCTGTTGGGAATGCAAACGAAAGATTTAATGAAGATGCTTTAAGAATGTTGCGCGCGATACGTTTTGCGGCGCAGCTTAATTTTAAAATTGAAGAAAATACTTTAAAAGCGATTAAAAAAATTTCCGCGCTGCTCGCAAAAATTTCAAAAGAAAGAATAAGAGATGAGTTTGTAAAAATGATTATGTCAGACGCGCCAGACGAAGCCATACTGCTTCTTAAAGATACTAATCTCTTAGGCTATGTAATTCCAGAACTTACTTTTGGAATAGGCGTGGGGCAAAATAAACATCATATTTACAGTGTATTTGAGCATAGCGTTCTTTCGCTGAAACATTGTAAAAGCCCAAAATTAGAAGTCCGGCTTGCGGCGCTTATGCATGATATTGCAAAGCCAGCTGTAAAAAGCGGTGAGGGATTTTCTTCAACATTTTATAATCATGATCGCGTTGGCGCGAAATTTGCGAAAAAATTTTTAACCCGTTTGCATTTTTCAAATGAAATTATTGATAAAGTTTATACATTGATTTACAATCATATGTTTTATTATGATATGGGAGTAGTGACTGAGGCGGCGGTTAGGCGGATAATAAAAAGAGTTGGGAAAGAAAATTTAAAAGATTTAATTGATTTGCGGGTAGCGGATAGGTTAGGAAGCGGCGCGCCTAAAGCGAAGCCGTACCGCTTGCGCCATTTAGAATATATGCTGGATAAAGTGCAAAATGATCCAATATCGGTAAAAATGTTAAAAATTAACGGGGACGATTTAATGGCTGAATTAAAGCTAAAACCAAGTCCGGCGATTGGCGCGATAATGGATGCGTTGCTTGCGGAAGTAATTGAAAATCCTGAATTAAACGAGAAAGAATATTTGCTAAATCGCGCGCGGGAATTAGCGAATATGGATTTAACAAAAATCAGGGCGCTTGCGAAAGAAAAAATTGAAACAAAAAAAGAAGAAGATGAACAGGAAATAAAGGGGATGCATTGGGTATGAAATAAATATTCAAAAAAACAGATTAAAAACCAAAAGCCGCCCCGAATAGTGCGGCTTTGGCGTGTGGACTCGACGGGATTCGAACCCGCGCTACTCACTTGTCAAGGGTGGCGTGCTGCCATTACACTACAAGCCCGAGCCACGAATTTATTGTATAACAAAAAGAACCCTCTTGCAAGGGATCCTTTTGTTGACAAGTGAGTTTACTGCTCATAATGTTGAGCGCACCACCTTTTATGCTAATATCATAGCATACTTATATATTTTGTCAATAGCAAATTTTGAAAATGTCAAGTAATAAATACCTTCTCACCGTAGCGAATCAATCCCTCCTAATTGCCACGCGAAGCTGGCTATTTTACTCTCATCAATCGGCTCGCCATCAACAAATATAGCTAAAAATGGAATTTCAGAATGATTAAGCTGGGCCTCTGCGATTTTTGTCGGCATACATCCGTAAGGACCGATTAAAACAGCACCTTTTATTTCTCTGTTTTTATACATTAAAATAGGCGCGCCGATGCTTAAAATCGCTTCCCCTTGCGGAGCATCCCCCACATAAGGATAACCTGCTTTTACAACATCTGCTATTTTATGATCATGATGCCAATTAAATTTATTTTCGCAAACTTTATATAACTTATTTTCAATAAATTCCATAGCCAATCTTTCAATTTTCTTTTTTATTATTCGCGCCTGCCTGCGCAGGCAGGTATATTCGCTTTCACATTCGCGTAAATTAGCGTTTTCGCAAAAGCTAACATAATTAACCCATTCTCTAAACGGCGCTAATTTTACCCGCATACCATATTTTTCTAATTTTTCAATTAAATAATCGTTCGCGAATAATTCTTCTCTTACATATATTTCTCCCGCCATTAAAACATCAATTATTTTATTCTTTTTATTTTCATCTATTTCTATCTCAGAAAATTTTTCAGCCACCTCTTTCATTAAAGACGCTAACCCCCAAATATTTCCAGTGCCTGCCGCAGAAGATTTTTTTTCTAATTTTTTTATGAATTTATTTTTATATATTTCATATAGTTCTTGCGCTTCTCTAGAATTTTTCGCTATTGGCCTAATATAATGGAGCATATCATGCAATAAATCCGCGCTCACCGCCCCTGCCCATAATTTAAGCTGAACTAATTTTGATATGTCCGAATCATAACTATCTTCAGTAGAAGGCGAGTAAAATTCTATGTCTATATCCAAATTCATCTCTTTTAATAATTCATCAACTAATTGTTTTATTCTTATATGGTACATACAATATCTGCAAGGACCTTCAGTGGTCGGAACTAAAAAAATCAGCTTTGTCGTAAATTTTTTAGGGCTATTTCCCCCCTTATCAAGGGGGGATACAAGGGGGTTTAAAGTGAATAAAAAATTTTTAATAGACCCCCATACGCACAAAAAGGGTATGCATTCTTTGCCAGAGCAGTCTTTTCTGCCAAGCATAAATGAATCTTTATTAACTTCAGGCAAAGCTTTAGCATTAACTCCATAAGAACTAAAAACAGCGGCTAAAAATTCATTCCCATCACCCATTGGCGGGACCAATAACATTGTATTTTTGTCTAATAAATCAGGTGCTTTGGTTCCTTTATAATTTACATCATAATAATCTATATTTGCTTTATGTTTTATTTTTGTCTCTTTATTTCCCATATAAAGAGAGCAGGTATGAAGAAATGCTTCTATTCTTGTTATAAAACCAGCGACTCCGGAATGACCATCAGTTTCTAAATTCATATGCGGATAACCTTTAGAAATGTTTTTGAAAAAATGTTCTAAAAAGCTGTCAGGTCCGCAAATATAATTTGAAATCCAGATAGGAAAAATGTTTTCTTGTTCAAAAGAATCAATGATGCCTCGCAAATTTCTCTGTCCTTCCCCCCAGTACATAATGTTTAATATATCAGTTTCTTCGCGCACGGGATAGCAATCAATAGGCAAAGCGATCGCGCCGCTCTCTTGTATCGCCTGCGGAATAGAGCTGTTTAATACTGGATCGCAAATAGTATAAAGCCTTCCGCAAATTAAAATCACGGGCAAATTTTTTTCACGCGCGTATTTTAACGCCCTTTTCCCAATCTCGTGAAGTTCTCTTTCAAATCTTTTTTGCGTCGCTGCCGCATTATTATATGCTTCAAAAGCCACCCCATCTGAAGACCCTAAAAAATTCGCGATTTTTAAAAACTCATTTCTTATATTTTCATCTTCAATTCCATTTGAAAAATCTAAAACTGGATTTAAGAAATTATTATTTTTTCCAGTCGCGTGTTTTATTAAATCAGGCGCGCTTTGAACAAGCGGACAAGTGCAAGATCCAGCTTCGTCTTTAATAATTGGCAGAGCTTTTATTTTTGGACAAAAATAAAAGTCTGTTTTTTTGAAAAGGCCGTGCATTATTTTTATCGGCGCGCAAGTATCATAGCTTGAGCATAAGCTGTCGCCCTTCTCCATTGTTTCAGCATTGGTCTTCAAAATTTTTACATTAAACCCTAATTGTCTAAAAAATACCGCCATCAACGGAAGAAATCTGACTACACCCAGCCCGGCAGGAATGCCGACTGTCTTTAAGCCGCTGGGGGGGATGTCAAGAATCTCCCCCAACAATTTCTCCCTTTCCTTAAACGGATTTGGCGCGTCAGAAGAAAGTTTATTTGTTTTTGTTTGTTCATATTTAGGACACATTCCGCCGTTTAATACATTTTTTTGCTGTCCTCCGACATCAATTAAAGTTGTGCTTATTCTGCATAAATTTCCGCACTTAGGATTCTCGCATTTAAACTCTCCTCGTGAGATAACTTTAGCGGATAAAAATTTATTCAAATTAAAATATATTTTTTCTTTTTTTGAAAATCTGCTAAATTCTTCTTGCGCGAATAATGCTATTCCTATCGCGCCCATCGCGCCAGGATTAGGTGGGACAATAACTTCTTTTCCAGTGACTCCGGCTAGCGCGCAAGCGAGTGCTATATGAGTCGCAGGCATCCCTTGCAAAAAAATTTTATCCCCAAACATTCTTTTCCCCATTACCCTATTTACATAATTATAAATAACTGAATAATAAAAACCTGCGAAAATATCTTTAAGACTATACCCTTCTTGCAAGGCTTTGTTAGCAAGTTCCGCGACAAAAACTGTGCAATGCTGACCTAAATTAGCCGGTTTTTTAGAAGCATACGCCATTTTTCCAAATTCGCTAACATCATTTACTCCATAAAAAATTCCCTGTTCTTCTAAAAATGAACCTGTGCCAGCCGCGCATGCCATATTCATTATTGAATCTTCAACTTCACCTTCTGAAACATAAGTATATTTTGCGTCTTGCCCGCCTATTTCTATGACAGATAAACTCTTTCCGTTATCATCATCAAAATTTGCCGCGCTTTTAGCGTGGGCGATGATTTCAGTTTTTACAATTATTAAATCAATAAACTCAGGATATGCGGCTTTTAAAACTGTTGCCGCCGTATGTCTTCCAGATCCGGTAATCCCGATGGCGCAGACTTTGCTTAAAAATTCTTCAGGTATTTTTTTTATAAGTTCTTGAGACGCGCCAACTGGATTTCCTTTTGTCGGCAAATAATCATTACAAAGAAGCTCCTTAGTATTAGCATCTATTATGGCGATCTTGCTTCCAGTTGAGCCTAAATCTAAACCTATTATTATTTCTTTATTTTCTAAATTAGATATATCTAAATTTTGAGGCTTATATTTTTTTACTTTCTCTTGAAAACTAAAAAGGGGCGGCAATTCTGTTATTCCTTTTCTTTCTTTATTGGCTATTTTTTCAAAATTTATTATTTTAGTGCTATTATCTTCTTTTGCTAATTTTAAAGCAATCTCAGATGCGCCAAAAGCTTCAAAAGTATCGCTGAATTTAGATATTTTAATTTCCTCTCCAGTAAATTTTTCTAAATTTCTAACAATCTCTTTATTTTTTGCTACTCCGCCGATTAAAATAAATTTTCCATTTATTTTTCTTTTTTTAACTAATGCCCAAATATTTATGGCTAAACTGTTGAAATAACTTGCTAAAATATCTTCCTTTGAATATCCTTGATTAGCCAGATGAGTTATCTCGCTTTTAACAAACACAGAGCATCTCGCCGCTATTTTTTGCATATTTTGAGATTTTTCCGCAAGTTCGCATGCTTCAAAAACATCAATGCCAAATCTTCCTTTACATAATCGTTCAATAGCAGAGCCTGTCCCAGAAGAGCATTTATCATTTGTTGAATACATAAACCCCGTTAAATATTTATCGCTTAAAACATTTGGCGATGCCCCTGCGCTATTAGATAATTCTCCAGATTCAACATCATCAGAAAATTTATTTAACGGGGTGAATTTTTTATTTTCAAAAGTTAAAATTGAAAATCCGTTTCCGCCTAATTTTAATAGGTTATAAGAATTATAATCAGGATAAAGAATTTTGCCTGCTTCTTCCTGCGCGGCTCTTTCAGGGATGAATTTAAAAGAACCATTTACAGTTTCTGACATTAACCCTGTCGCGACTATTTCTTTTATTTCATAATCTTTTTCTAATTTTTCTTTTATTTCAATAATAATTTTTCTTATTTCATCTGGATTGCCATTATGTCTTTTAAACCCTTGATCAATTAAATACCCGCTATTTATATCTCTTATAACCCAAGCTATTTTTACTGTTCCGATGTCAAGCCCTATAACTGCTTGTTTATTATCTTTAATCATAATAATTTGTAACTGCTCAAGTAGTTCCAAAAGTGCCATTTGCTAAAGGAATATTTTGCCTTCACAAGATTTATTCTTTGCGCTGGAATTTAATTTTTATTTAAAATTAGGGGTTTTAAGCAAATGGCACTGAAACCGTGCTGAG
>JAZDEU010000071.1:0-6856 GCA_043808545.1 bacterium
AATCGAATGACTTTCTTTTTAACACAGTTCTTGCGTCAGCAAACTTGAACAATTTCAAGATTTTGGTGAGGCAGGAACAGCGCTAAACAGATTGGGTAAGGGAGATTTTAATTTGTTGCTAATTGTGCATACAGGTCTAATTAAAAGCGGGTGGAATAAAGCAAATAATCTTTATTCCACCTGCCCGTATTTATTATTTTTTATAAACAATTAGTTATTTTAGATATTTCATTAGTGAAAATAAAATTAAAGTTAAAAATATGTTTAAAAAAAAGTCAATAAAATTATTTTTATTTATTATTCTTCTTTTTTCCGCCATCGCCGCCGTTGCTATCTTTTTTATTTATCTAAATTCAACCATTAAGAAAAAAAATATTAGCAATGTTAAAAAAGAAGAAAATGTTGAAATAAAACATTGTTCCCGCGAGGAATATTCTCCAAAAAAAGAATTTAAAGATTGGAAAACTTATTTTAATGATGAATATTGTTTTTCCATTCAATATCCCGAGAATTGGCAGATGTTAGAATCAATGGAACATATAGGTCCTTATGTCGTCTTTGGCAAAGAAAAATTAGATGATTCTAAAACATATCCTAAAATATTTATTCGTCTTGAAAATATGGAACTATTTACAAGCTCTTTAATAGAACAGAGTTTTTTATATAATGCGGATATGGATTCCTTTTGGCAAGGATCGGAGCCAGCTTTTAGAATAAAAGGTAATTTTGAGGATAGCGAAAAAGCAAAGGAAATTCCTTATAATTATTCTGACTCAATAATTATTCCGAGAGAAAGGATAGATGATTATAGTGATTATATAGTAATCAGTTATAATGAAAAAGATTTTAATAAAGAGGATAGAGAAGTATTTGAAAAGATGTATGAAAGTTTTAATATAGCCGAAAATTGATAAAAATTTATTTTTATGGGGGACTGGAAATTATTTCAGTCTCTTTTTTTTTATTTATTTTATTCGTATGCAGTATTGCGGGGGTAGCGGCGCGTCTAACCAAAAAATTTGACATTTTTTTAAAAATATGCTTATATTAAAGCGGTTTTACGAGGATAGTTCTTTTTATTGCTCATTTAAAAATTAAGAAATTCACAGAATATACAGAGAAGATTTTAACAACTTGGATTACGCGATATTTTTGCGAGGAGGTGAGGTTTTATGATAGCGTGGTTTAAATAGAATTGGCATATAAAGGGCTGTTTTCTAAAGAGCGTATTTTTCCAGTTTATTTTTTTCATCAGCAGTGAATTATTTTACAGAAAGAAAAGGTAAAAAAAAAATGCAAAGGAAATTTATATGGCTGTCCTTGATAATATTCATGATCACTGTTTCTATTATGGCTTGCGGCGGAACATCGTCTGATGTTGCCGAAAATTCCACTCCGCAAATTGAGGAATCAAAAAAACAAGGAATCGGGATAACGTTTGTTGATCCTAATCCAGATTATTCCAATATCCCCGAGTGCGCTTCAAAGCAGAGAGCGCTTGCCGGAAGTGAAAGCGAACAAGTCAAACTCGGGGAAAATGAATATTTGGTTGCTGGCGAAAACCAAATATTAGATTCAGCTGGAAACCTGACGATTGATGAACTGCAACGAAAGTTTGAGGGAACGCTAACCTCAAGCGATTCTAGCGACAACTTGGGAGAGGAGACAGGGTCGGAGAATTCAGATGAGCCTGCTTTAGAAGAACCATCTCGAGAGCTCAATGAGGTTAATAAAACCGTATGCCCTCTTAACATATTCTGCGTCAAAGTGCATGGCATGGATTATCATGAGTGCAGACCGTGTGTTTATGAAAAAGTGTATCATGTAAATATTGACCTGATGAAAAATAAAAATGATGCACGGAAAAATTATTGGATGAATCTTCACATTGGCGCATATCGGAATTCAACAGGATCATTATGCCTTTTAATTTTTGAAAAGGTAGAGGGTAAAGACATGAGATTCTGCTGTAGAGATTTATGCGCCCCGTCAATACCAGTTCTTCAAAGAGAATTAGCGCGAGCAATGACGCAGGTTTTAGCTTCTGCGGGAATTGCCGTTAGCGCGGTTGCAATATCTACAGCCGCGGCTACTCTATCATATTTGATATATCCTATTTTAATGGCTTTGTAATATGAGGTGGACAGAATAATAATTCTTTGTTAATATTGATAATAGAGGAGGTAATTATCAATAAAAATATATGGATTTCATCGAGTTATTAAAAAAATTTTTTATGGGTTTTCTTAAGTTAATCGGGGCTACGGATTGTCCTCCCGCTTATTTCACCGTTAAAATTTTGAATTGGGATAAAGACTGCACTTGGGAAAAGGCCGCTGAAATGGAAGGATATTTTGAGGAAGTTGGATACGGGAATCGTCTTGGCGGTTTAGTAGATTGCGTGGATAAAAAAATGTTTGTTGATTTTCTTAGCTCTAATAATCCTCATGACAGGAAGCCTCTTACGCTAGAAGAGATTAGATATGCTGAAAAACAGCTCATAGAAGTGTTAAAAAGGAAAGGGTATGAAGCCATAATATCTGAAGAAAGATTATCGCCCAGTCTTTATGATGACGATAAAAATTAGTTCTTTTAGACTTTTAAGGCTTTGATTTTTAAAAGTTAAAAGGCGGGATTATTTGAGGATAATCCCGTCTCTTTTTTTATAACTTAAGTTCTGGCTTCCGCGAGAATTAGTGTCAACTCGATCGCGATAACAACAGCCGCAACCACTTTGGGTTATTTGATATATCCTATTTTAATGGCTTTGTAATATGAGGTGGACAGAATAATAATTCTTTGTTAATATTGATAATAGAGGAGGTAATTATCAATAGAAATATATGGATTTTAAAGATTTACGAAAGAAATTTTTTATAGGTTTTTTAAAGTTACTCGTAACTACGGAGCGTCCTTGTGTTTATTTTACCGTCCAAATTCATAATTGGAATAAGGATTGTACTTGGGAAAAGGCGCTTGAGATAGAAAGATATATTGATATTAAGGGATATGAGAGTCGTCTTGAATGTATGGTAGATTGTGAGGGTAAAGAAATATTTGCTCATTTATCTAGCTCCCCAGATCCTAAAGTCAAGGAATTTCTGACGCTTGATGAGGTGCGGTATGTAGAAGGGTTGCTCATAGATTTGTTAAAAACGAAGGGATATGAAGCGACAATATCCGAAGAAAGATTGGGCAATCTTTATGGCGATAGCGATTGGTGGTTTTAAAATTTGATCCATTTTTTATAAAGGGATATGATTTAATAAATCATATCCCTTATTTATTTATGCGATAAAAAAATAATAAATTTAAAGTAATCTAAGATTAGGGTGTAGAAGAATAGTTTTTAAACCCCTATTTTAAACTGTTTTATTAAATTATCGCGGATATATACGCGGATATCAACGCGGATTTGACGCAGAACATAAAAATGAAGAGTTCTTCTACGCCCTAAAGATACATTAAAAAAATTGAGAAATCAATTTTTTTGTTTAGCTAAAAAATAGCGTGTTTAAAACATTATTTTATTCGGATGCAGTATTGCGAGTATAGCGGCGGGTTAGCCAAAACTACATTTGTTAGTTCCCCCCTTGAGGGGGGTCGGGGGGTGTTGAGCCCTTATCTTACCCACTTCATTATATAGTTAGTGAGCAAGCTACAGCCAAAAAATTTGACATTTTTTTAAAAATATGCTTATATTATAGTAGTTTCAGGGTAGTTCATTTTTGGGAGGGAGAAAAAACAGGAGCGAGTTTGCTCTTTAACAATTTTTATTTTAACAACTTGTTTTGCGCAAATAAAAGCGAGGAGGTGAGGTTTCAAATGGATGCACTACAAGAAACTATGCCAGTGAATACGGAATATGGTTTAAGTATTTTTGAGAAATTATTTTATGGCTATAATATAGAAGAGAAAAGGAAATATTTAAGATTTAACTATGTTCAAAAGTTTATACAGGAATTGAATGAACTTAGTGCAGGATTAGGTAATATTCTATCGCAAATTTTTTTAACAGCCCAATTTTCAGAAAATTGGGATACTGTTAAGCAGCAAGTAATAGATTTAGGTGGATTTATTGGTCCTGTTTTACGTAAAAATCCAGGGTCTTTTCAATTTATGGATTTGTTATATCGTTGTGAAGCTCCTAAAGGTCCTCTTGATAGATTCTTAATGGACTGTCATTCTGGTAGAGCAGTGGATCATAGAAAAAATGCTACAATTCAAAATATTATTCCACTATTAGCACAGATACAGAATGGACATGGGAGAAAAAAGGTTTTAAATTTAGGTTCAGGCTGTGGATATGATACATTTGAAATGTCTGCGGGGAATGATGCAATATCTGAACAAGTTAATTTTATTAATGTTGATATTGACCCAGCGGCGATTGCAAAGGGTGAGAAATTTTTGCAAAAGAGGTATCAGCATTTAACAAACATTTCTTTTTTGCTGAAAGACATGCTCCGCTTAAAAGTAAGAGATGCGGTGGTAGCTTTAATTATAGGTGTTTTATGTAGTTTTCCACGAGAACAAAGCGTAAGAAATTTGCATATAGTGAAGTCGTTTATCTCTCCTAGAGGTATTGTATATGGAGCATGCGTTACAGATCGTATGGTAAGGGAAGATTTATTTACTTCATTCATTCTAGAATATATACTTGGTTGGCACCTTTGTTATAGAACCCTTAAAGATGTTCAGGATATATTTGAGAGTGCAGGTTATATATGGCGTCGGGATTTAACTTTTACGGAGGAACCAACAGAATTTTATGTGATTGGCGCAGGAGAAGTGCCAAATAAATAAGCTTATTAAAAGCGTCGAAGTTATGAATTG
Source organism: bacterium (assembly GCA_043808545.1). Classification (GTDB taxonomy): domain Bacteria; phylum Patescibacteriota; class Patescibacteriia; order JAZDEU01; family JAZDEU01; genus JAZDEU01. The sequence continues at coordinate 4,837 of JAZDEU010000071.1, forward strand.
TCAACAATTCACAAAATCCCAAAAATTTGTTATAATAATATTATAATAAAGCATGGGATTTTTTTTCTAAATAAAAAATGTATTTATATTATACAATTAGCGGATTGTTTAATGCTTTAGCTAGTACTGTATTAGGTTTTTTAGTATATAGAAAAAGCAAGCATAACAAAGCAAATAAATTATTTTCTTTGTTGTGTTTTGGTTTTGCGGCATGGTCATACCCATATTCTATGTGGCCATTGGCACAGACAAGAGAAGAAACTTTATTTTGGTTTCAAGTACTCCATTATGGAGCTATTTTTATCCCAATTTTTTATTATCATTTCGTTTTGTTATGGCTAGAAATTACTAAAAAAAGAAAGTTGCTTTTTATTGGATATGGTTTAGCTATATTCTTTTGTTTTTTTGTCTTCTCACCGTTGTTTATCGCAGATATGGTGCCGAAATTTTCTATGAAGTGGTGGGCAGAACCTGGTATTATGTATTATTTTTATTTATTGTATTTTTTCTTTTTTTATGTTTATTCTTCAATATTATTGTTTTTGGGGTATCACAAAACAGATGGTACTAAAAAAAGTCAGATAAGATTAGTTTTAATAGGTTTAGTTATCGCAATAGCTGGAGGTTCAACTAATTATATTCTTTGGTTTAACATCAATATTCCACCGTATGGAAACATCTTTGCTTCTACATATATCATATTTATCGCCTACGCAATTCTAAAACACCATCTATTTAACATAAAATTAATTGCCGCAGAGATGTTCGTTTCTTTAATTTCACTAACCTTATTAGTTGATGCGCTACTCGCAAAAACTCCAGCAGAGTTTTTTGTTAAATTCGCATTATTTCTCGGAGGAAGTTTGTTAGGCGCATTGCTCATACGCGGCGTTTTAAAAGAAATAAAATCTGCGGAAAAAATTAAGGAATTGGCAGACGATTTGGCGGCTAGTAATAGTAAATTAGAATCTGCTAACAGGGATTTGAAGCGGCTGGATGACGCGAAGTCGGAATTTTTATCAATCGCATCGCATCAACTGCGTACCCCGCTTACCGCTATAAAAGGATTAAGCTCTATGCTTTTAGATGGAGATTATGGGCACATTGACGCTAAGCCGAAAGAAGTTGTGAATAATATTTTTTTAAGCAGCGAACGGATGAATAAGCTGGTCAATAATTTATTAAACATTTCGCGGATTGAGAGCGGGAGGACGAAATATAATTTTGAAAAGAGAAAGTTAACTGAGATTGCGCAGGAAGTTGTTAATGAATTGACGACGCTTGCGAAAGAGAAGGGATTAAAAATTAAATTTAAAAGTTCTAAAAATATTCCGCTTGCGCTTCTTGATTATGATACGATAAGGCAGGTTATCTCAAATTTTATTGATAACAGCATAAAGTATTCTGACCCGCCTGCGCCGAGTCTACGGCAGGCAGGTAAGGGAGATATTGATGTGAATATAGAAATGGCGGGAGTAAAAAAATTAAAAGAGTTTATAAAAAAGTCTAAGCAATATATGGACGACGGTTTGAATTTAAAGAGCGGAAGCAGGTATATTGTTTTTAGCGTGAGCGATAGCGGGCGGGGAGTTACAGAGGACGATCAATACCGTTTGTTTAAAAAGTTTGCGCGCGGGGAAGGGGTTTACACCGTGCATACGGAAGGCACTGGACTCGGACTTTATGTCTGCAAGAAAATGATAGAAGCGCATAAAGGATATATCTGGATTGAAAGCGCTGGCGCGGGGAAGGGGAGTAAGTCTTCGTTTGCGGTGCGGGTGTGAAAGTGCGTATGTATTAACAGAAAAATTTGACTTTTTCCGCAAAATAGAGTTAGATATAGGTAATTGGAGAGGATAGGATCTTTCGCTCTTTGAAAAATTGTATTTTAAAAAGAAAAGGGTGAGAAAGGCGGAATATAATTTTTATTTAATAGAAAGGTGTGTTGACTCAAGAATCAATTATGCTATGATATAATTGAGTTATAGGTTTTTTAACCAAAGGAATAAGTGAGGAGCAT